>JBGCEM010000184.1:0-33479 GCA_045106335.1 Paracoccaceae bacterium
CCAGCGCATTCGTCTCGTGAGGAACTTTCGCAAACCGATCTTCGTGATCACTGGCGAATATGTCTGAGATATTCTTCTGGCATGCTTCCAGCACATTGACTGCAAAGTGACTGCAGCTGGCAAAGGCGTCATAGCTGGACAAGCTTTTGCTTGGGCACACCAGTAAGAGTGGCGGGTCAAGCGACACCGACGTGAATGAATTCGCCGTAAAGCCAACCGGAATGCCAGTGTCGGTCCGGGTCGTGACCACCGTCACGCCTGTCATAAAGCTGCCAAAGGCGCCCCGAAGGGCACGGCGGTCATGAAGGCTCATGCGGACATCTCATTGATCACGGAAAGTATGGCCGCATTTACCTCATTGGAATGTGTCATCGGCATCATATGCGCCGCGCCATCAACGATGATTGATCGTCCCATAGGTGCCAAAGAAGCCATCGTTTGGGACATTTCAGGGGTAGAGTTTGGTTCTTCAGACCCCGTGATAAATAACGCGGGGCAAGATAGGTGGGACAGGCCCTTGCGATTTGGTATCTGGCTGGTTGCAAAAGCGGTGTAGGCGCACTTGTAGGCAGCGGGGTGCACGTCGCTAAGCCAGCTGGCACAAGCCTCACGTTCGGCGCAGGCGTCCGTGCCGAACCAACGTTCTAAAGTCTGTGTTTGATCTGGTATGGACAGACCATCCAGACCCGCTGCGCGCCCTTCCACGGCCTTTTGAGCAGGTAAGCTTCGTTCGAAAACGGCGTTCAACGAAACGACGGCGGTCACCACGTCAGGTGCACGACGCGCCAATTCAAGTGCAAGCATTGCGCCCATTGAATGCCCAACCACTATGACTGGCGCATCCAACCCGTTAAGAACGCCCAACCCGGCACAGACAAAGTCTTCTAAAGAGGTAATAGTGTCTGTCCATGGGCTTTCCCCATGTCCCGGCATATCCGGCGCAACGATCCGTGCCGGCAAACCGAATTGAGCGGCCCAAGCTTCTGCCCGCAGGCCAACACCATGCAACAACAGCAGGTTTGGCCCTGTCCCACGGGCAATTGCGGACAGTCCGCTTAAGCTAGACCGCGGCTGGGTTGTCCACGTCATGGCCTAAGTCCTTTAAATCTTGATAGCGATCGCCAATACGGTGATGAGGACGACCATTCATCGCGGCCCCCAGAACCACCACGATTTCATCGTCTCGAGGCGCGTCTGGAATAGCGAATTGGATGGTAAGATAATGGGATCGCCGCCCAGCATCATTCTTATCCATAAGTGGCACCATAATCGGTGCATTTGGCCCGCCACGTGTGTTTGTGAATGCCAGATACGATTTCGCGCCGACCGCCTCGCGGTAGAAGTTGCCAAACCGCAGGGTGTGGATCAGGCCAGAGGCATGTTCAATTTCGCCATTCACGCCAACTACGGCGGCCTTTCCATAGGCTTCGATGGCTTCGCCTGACCCTGCAAGCGCGATCATACGCTGTGTCATCATATCGCCGAGAACGGGACCGTAGGCATGGATTTCAGGCTTCAGATCTTCGACAAAGCGACCCGCCCAGGGGTTTTTGACGATGGCTGCCACTGCAAACATACGCCAAGGCGTCTCTGCTGGCTTAAAGCCTTCGATCAAGACCTCTTCGTCATAGGTTACAATCTTACGAATTTCCGGATGCATCTCGTTGTCCCTTCATGGTGTGTTAAACATATCGATTGCATTTGACCTTTGACAAATGAAGGATTCAATGCCTCAATCATTAAAAAGACTAATAGGTCACTTGCTCAAATGCGCCGTAGCACGCCCCCGCTCACTTGGTTCCGCTCTTTTGAAGCCTCTGCAAGAAACCTTAGCTTTACGGCCGCTGCAGACGAAATTGGCCTGACCCAATCCGCGGTAAGTCAGCAGGTGAAGTCTCTTGAAGAACGTCTTGGCGTGCCTTTGTTTCTGCGAAAACCACGAAGCCTTGCACTGACTGACGAAGGTCGAAAGTTGCTTCCGCAGGTGGCGGCTGCCCTTGGATCGCTTGCAGCCGCGACTGAAGCGTTTGACATCGGCATCGATAAAAATGTGGTAACCGTGGCAACTTCTGTCAGTGTTGCCCAATGGTGGATTTCACCTCGACTTAATGACTTCGTCCAAACCAACCCCGGTATCCGCGTGCGCCTTCTTAGTGCGGTTTGGCCTGATGATTTCCATACGCGCCAAGCAGATGTCGAGATACGTTTTGGCACCGCCGCACAGGCTGGCAATGACGCAATATCTCTTGGTCCCAATTGCTTGGTGGCCGTAAAGTCGACGCGTTTGAAAGGAGACCTGGCGGACTTGCCTCTTATCGAAACCGTGGGGACTTCAACTGGCTGGAAAGCTTGGCAGCAGAAATATGGTGACCTGAGCACGCCCGTAATTTTCGCTGACACCTATGGGTTGGCATTGCAGTTGGCGGCAGATGGAAACGGAGTAACGCTCGTCAGCGAATTTCTGGCTTCAAGAGCTTTAAGTACAGGCGCATTGGAGCAAATCAGCGAGCGATCAATCGAGGCCAAGGAAGGGTACTATTTGTCCGTAAATGCGAAAGCAAAAGATGCTGGCATTTTTTCGGACTGGATCAAAAGATCTTTGGCTAATCCTGAACCTCTGTAGTCACTGGATAAATCCTTTCACAAGCGCGTAATTTGTTCTTTTGGCAAACATATTTACGTGGTCTCACATCAACGCGTGATATCTTCCAAACGCTAAAACCTGGCGCATCAAGCTGCGCCTTCCAATCCCTGATTTCAATGCCCACTCTGAGATCCGGGTTTCTTTACATTTTAAATGGCGCCATACACTGCCCGACAAGATGTTCCTTCAGGGCCGTCTAGACAACAATTGGTTGCGTTTTGTTTTTGATTGCGCACTTCATTACTTGGCCGTTATTTTCTGTAACTGAAGTCGATCCAGAGGAAAAATTTTGCAAAAAATGAATTTGTTATCTGAACTTGGCGTGCGTCGTCCGAAATTATGTTTTTGGGCGACGGGCCTGGTTTGTTTGCTTTTGCTAATCTTGGTGCTTGCGCCAACGGTTTCGCAGCCTTTGCAGCGGGTGTTATTTCCGTTGCAGATCGACACTGACCCAGAGAACATGCTGGCCGAAGACGAAGATGTCCGGGTCACCCATAACGCTTTGAAGGATCGGTTCAATCTGAACGATTTTATCGTGGTTGGGATTGTAAACCCCAACCGCGCCGAAGGCGTGTTTACTCCGGGCAGCCTTGCCGACATCCATGCGTTGACGCAAACCGCTACCGATCTGCAATGGCAGGACAAGGACGGCACACCACGCGGGGTTGTGCGTGTTGATGTGATTGCGCCTTCGGTGGTGGATAATATTGAGCAGGCGGGGTTTGGTGCCGTGCGCTTCGAGTGGCTGATGGAGGAGCCGCCCGAAACGGCAGAAGACGCGCGCGCGGTGGCGCAAAAAGCGTCACGCATTCCGATGCATAAAGACACTTTGGTGTCGGGCGATCAAAAGTCGATGGCGTTGTATCTTCCGATTGAGCAAAAATCAGACAGCTATCGTGTAGCGCAAGTCCTGCGTGAACAGATCGCAACATTTTCGAATGGCGATACCTATCACATTACCGGTCTCAGCATTGCGCAGGATCAATTTGGTATAGAGATGTTCATTCAAATGGCGATTTCTGCGCCGCTGGCAATGATCTTGATTTTCGCGTTGATGTGGGTGTTTTTCCGCAATCTCAACCTTGTTGTGGCCCCGATGATCGTAGCCATGGCGTCGGTGTTGATGACCATGGGTTTGCTGATCGTGACCGGCAATACCGTGCATATCATGTCCTCGATGATCCCGGTCTTCATTATGCCGATTGCGGTATTGGACGCAGTGCATGTTTTGTCAGATTTTTATGATCGGTATCCACGTATCAAAGACCGGCGCGAGACTTTAAAACAGGTGATGACCGCTTTGTGGAAACCGATGTTGTTTACCACCTTGACGACGGCCGTTGGTTTCGCGTCTTTGGCTTTGGCGGACATTCCGCCAGTGCAGGTCTTTGGGGTCTTTGTGGCTCTGGGTGTGGTGGCGGCTTGGTTCTTTACCATGACATTGGTGCCTGCTTATATCATGTCTATGCGCCCTGAGGCTTTTGAGACGTTCGGCAACCACAGGGACGGCAAGGCGGGGACTGGGGCATTGCCTGGTCTTGGTCGGTTTGCGTATCGTTCGGCTAAACCTGTATTGCTGTTAACTGTCGCGCTTTATGGTGTTGCGGTCTTCGGAATTAGCCAGATCCGCATCAATGACAACCCAGTCAACTGGTTCCAAGCGGACCATGAAATTCGCGTGGCGGATCGGGCCTTGAATGAGGCGTTCGCGGGCACCTATATGGCCTATCTCGCCTTTGACGCGGGCGCGCCGGATGCGTCTCGGTTGGGTGCGGGCGCCTTGGATGGGCTGGCACCAGAGGTGCGATCGATCTTGCAGCAGGCGGACAGTTTTGACGCAAAATTTGAGGTCGCAGAAACCCGCCGGATGGAGGCCGAGACCGACGCCGATTTTGCGGCCTGGGAGGATGCCTTGGTCGTGCTGGATCGCGCGCGCCAGCAGTCCGAAGTGTTCAAGTCGCCAGAGTTGCTTGGATGGATGGAAGATCTGCAGGCGCATTTGATGACCACAGGGCATGTCGGGAAATCCAATGGCGTCAATGAGATCATCAAGACAGTGTACCGAGAGCTGCAAGAAGGGGATCCGGCGCAATATCGGATTCCAGACACCTCGGATGCAGTGGCGCAGACCCTGATCACCTTCCAATCCAGCCACCGGCCCAATGATCTGTGGCATTTTGTGACCCCCGATTACCGGTCTTCGGTCATCTGGCTACAACTGAAGACCGGCGAGAACCAGGACATGGCTTCGGTGGTTGCCTCTGTTGATCGCTATGTGGCGGCCAATCCTGCACCTGTTGCGCTGAAGAAAGACTGGTTTGGGCTGACCTATATAAATGTCGTTTGGCAAGAAAAGATGGTTACGGGAATGATGACCGCTTTTGCGTCCAGCTTTTTGGTTGTGCTGATCATGCTGACTTTGCTGTTTAAGTCCTTCTTGTGGGGACTTTTGTCGATGGTCCCGCTGACGATGTCGATTGGCTTGATGTATGGTCTGATTGGGTTTGTCGGTAAGGATTATGACATGCCAATCGCGGTGTTGTCTTCGCTTAGTCTGGGACTTGCGGTTGACTATGCCATTCACTTTATGGCGCGAAGTCGTGATATCCGACAGCGCCATTCCAGCTGGCAAGAGGCATTGCCCGAAGTCTTTGGGGAACCTGCACGCGCCATTTTTCGAAATGTTGTGGTTGTTGGGATTGGGTTCACCCCGTTGATTGTTGCCCCTTTGACGCCGTATCAAACTGTCGGTGTGTTTATTTCGATGATTTTATTGATCTCGGGTCTGGCGTCACTTATTATTTTGCCAGCGTTGATTGCAAGTTCCGAGAAATGGTTGTTTCCTGAATCCAAATCCAAGCCGTCGGGGGCTGCAAAATGATCAGACTTTTAGCGTTTCTCCTATTCCTACCATCGCTCGTTTTTGCTCAATCTGCCAACGAGATCGCAGCGCGCTCAAGTGCCGCGCATTATTATGCGGGCGGGGATGGACGATCAAATTTGACGATGAAAATAAGCGGCAATCGCAGCCGTGAAATGGTGATCCTGCGCAAGAACCTTGGCCAGGCCAATGGCAATCAGAATATGTATGTTCATTTCTCACGCCCAGCGGATGTGAACAACACAGCCTTTTTGGTTTGGAAAAAGCCAAAATCCAAGGATGATCGTTGGATCTATCTGCCTGCGTTGGACGCTGTGCGCCGTATCGCTGCCAGTGACGAACGGACATCGTTTGTTGGCTCACATTTTTTCTATGAAGATATGTCCGGTCGCTCGCCTTTTGAGGACAAACACGCGCTAATTGAAACGACGAATGATTTATTCGTTCTGGAAAGCACGCCAAAATCCAAACGCGGCGTCGAGTTTGCGAAATACCGCACCTATATTCATAAAGGCACCTTTCTGCCAACAAAGGTCGACTACTATGACCGCGGTGGTCAGATCTATCGTACATATGAGGCGCTGAAGGTTTCGACGGTGCAAGGGGTTCCGACAGTTGTGAAGGCCCGGATGAGCGACAAAACGATGGGGGGGTCGACCACCATCAGTCTGGCGCGTGTTCGGTATGGGCTTGGTTTGCCCAAGAATGTGTTCACGGAACGCTCTTTGCGTGCCGCTCCGACGGAGCATCTAAGATAACCAGATATCTTCCCTTTGTAGCCGCGCTTGTCGCAAGTCCTCTTTGGGGGCAGGGCGCCCCTGCTTTGCCAGAAGGCCTGTCAGGGCTGACAATGGCTCCGTCTTCTGTCGCGCCGCCTTTGCCCGCCGCGCCATATGAGGTCTCTGAGGACAGCGTTGATGCGCCAGACCCAAGCAATGGGTTCGCTAAGGTCTCGGGCTTCACAGAGCTTCGCTGGAACACGCGCTTGAACAGCGATCCTTTTCAAAAACGTGAAACTATAAGTGAGTTCCGTGCGCATCTTGAAGTAGAGGGCGCGACCATTCCTTTCCGTTTTGCCGCGGATCTGCTGTTTGATGACATTGATGAAGACTCTGAAGGCGAGGGCGTTTTTGATGTGCGAGAGGCCAGCCTGCTGCTGCGACCAGCCGATAATATCGACGTGCGACTGGGCCGGCAAATCTTGACATGGGGCACGGGGGATTTGATGTTTATCAATGACGTTTTCCCCAAAGACTATGTCAGCTTTTTTGCAGGACGTTCGGATAATTACCTTAAGGCACCGGCAGATGCAGCGCGGGTTGGCATCTTTACCGACCTCGTCAATGTCGATTTTGTTTTGATGTCAGCACAAAGCGTTGACCGAAGTATCGATGGCGAAAGGTTAAGCTTTACTGAACCCTCGAATGGACTGGCTCGCGGCCGCAATAATGTGTTCGAAAGCGATGCCCCCAGCGGGGTGGAATATGCCTTGCGGGCCTATCGGACCTTTGGGTCATATGAAGTGGCCGGCTATGCATATTACGGTCATTGGAAAAGCCCAGGCGGCGTTAATGCTGCGACGGGGCGGGGCGTTTATCCCGAGCTTTCCGTTTACGGTGCAAGTGTGCGCGGGCCTCTGGCGGGCGGGATCGCAAGCGCGGAATTTGGAATTTATGACAGCCGTGAAGACCACAATGGGACCAACCCGTTGATCAACAATGGCGAAAAGCGGATTCTGCTTGGGTTTGAACGTGAGATCGCGTCGGAAACCACGCTTGGCATCCAATATTATCTCGCGCGTATGGACAATCATGCGGCTTATGTCGCATCAGCTCCGGCGGGCAGTGTCATTCAAGACGAGAACCGCGATTTGGTGTCTGTGCGCCTTACAAAGTTTGCGCTGCGGCAAACGCTGACAGCCTCGGCTATCGCGTTTTATAGCCCGACGCAGAAAGACAGTTATCTGCGCATGGATGTGTCCTATCGGCCAACAGATTCTTTGACGTTGAATGCAAATTTGGGCCATTTCATAGGAGATGCGCACACACCCTTTGGGCAGTTTGAAACTGGTAGCAATTTCGGAATCGGTGTCCGATACAGCTTTTGACCCACCATTGAAATTGAGGTTCGACCTTCAAGGCCACCGGGCGCCTCGCTTAAAGACGCGTGCAAAACGCGTTTATCGGACATCGCCATGCGACTTACGCAAACATTAAACGCGAACCCGACCTCCGCCAAAAAATGATGCGCTAACATCCTGAAATCAGAGCATAATACAGCCCACACGCGGCGGCCTGAGAAGACAAGAACAGCGCGTTAACAAGACTGTTTCCCCCCTAAACAAAAACGTCACGGCTCTGCGTTCAAGTGGGTTAATTTTCGGTGTCAATTTATGGGGCGAGCAGGTCATTTCTCAGGGACCTCGTCGACAGACAGCGCGGGTGTTTTGGCCCAGCATTCCTTAGGGCGGGTGTTGGCAAATCACACTTAGTTTTGCAGTATTCGGGTTAGGAGCATTTTATGACAGCAACGCGGATCGTTTCAGAGGTTGATTTTGAGGCAAATGGCAAACAGTCGGGTTATCTCCGCGTGCCGCATTCTGTTGATCGATCCGCCTACGGATGGCTGCCTGTTCCAATCACGGTCATCCAGAACGGCAAAGGACCAACACTCGTCGTTTCGGCTGGGGTACATGGGGATGAATACGAAGGTCAAATCGCGGTCGCCGAACTGGCGCGTGAGCTGCACGAAAGCGACATCAGCGGACGGTTGATCCTTCTGCCAATGACAAACTTTCCTGCAGCACAGGCTGGGCGTCGTGTTTCACCCATTGATGATGGCAATCTCAACAGACTTTATCCAGGTGATCCCAAAGGCACGCCCACCGACATGATTGCGCATTTCCACGAAGAGGTCATCTTACCGCTGGCCGATTACGCGGTTGATCTGCATTCAGGTGGGTCATCTTTGATTTATCCTGCAACGCTCTTGCGCGGTCCAGGCCACACACCCGAAGAAGAAGCCGGATTGCAGACGCTCACAACCGCTTTTGATCTGCCTTTCGCTTGGGTTTTTACCGGTGGTGGCGGTACAGGCAGTACTGCACCAACTGCAATGGGGGCCGCAAATCGCAAGGGTGTCGTCAACATAATGGCCGAGCTGGGTGGCGGAATTTCGGTCATGCCGGATGTCCTTGCACAAACACGGCGCGGATTGCGGCGTATTCTTCACGCACTTGGGATGCTACCTGGCTACTGTCCGGATGCACCCAAAGGAACACGAGCCCTACATGCGCAGGGATCGGTTTTCGCATACGACTCTGGCTTGTTTGAGCCTTTGAAAGGCATCGGTGAGAGCGTATTCGAGACAGAAATCATAGCAAGGATCCACCACACCGAAACCCCCGGTCGCCCCCCTGACGACGTGGTATCACCCTATGCGGGAATGGTTCTTGCGATGCGCGCAATGGCACAGGTTGTGCGCGGTGACGCCATTTATCAAATTGCGACAGACGCTAAATAATATGCCGAATTTTAGATTTGACCAAGTCATTGACCGGCGGGTTGTTCCCGCGCTCAAACACCATGAAATGGTTTTGGGATCAGATGGGATGGATCTGTTTGCTGCCGGGGTAGCTGATATGGATTTTTGCGTCGCCCCTTGCATCACCGACGCCATCAAACGCAGGGCCGCGCATTCTGTTTTCGGCTATGAAGCCATGCCTGAAGGGCTTATTCCCGCGCTGGTAGGTTGGATGGAAATGCGGCACAATTGGACGATCGATCCCAAGCACATCCTACGCGCGCCCAATGTGCTTAACACACTTGCGATGGCGACCAACTGTTTCACCAATACCGGGGATGGGATCATCGTCCAACCTCCGGTGTTCTTCGATTTTGCAGATATAATTGCAGAAAATGACCGACAGATCATTGAGAATCCACTTATCCTGCGGGATGGGCGGTATGAGATGGATTTGAACGGGTTGGACCAGCTTGCCGCGCAACCAAATGTGCGAATGCTCTATCTGTGTAATCCACATAATCCGGTGGGGCGCGTTTGGACACATGACGAGCTTGGGCGACTTGGCCAGATTTGCCGCAAAAACGATGTTCTGGTTGTCTCGGATGAAATCCACGCCGACATCACATTTCCGGGGCATTCCCACACGCCCTTTGCCAGTCTGTCGCCCGAAGATGCGGCCAATGCGGTCATTTGCCTATCACCCGCCAAAAGCTTCAATATCGCATCGTGTTGCATGTCATTTTCTGTGGTGGCGGATGAGGATCGACGCAAGACAATGCAACTTGAGAACAGCCGATTGACGGTGAACAAGAACAATGCTTTCGCTTCTGCTGCAATGGAAGCCGCATATTCCCATGGGGGGCCATGGCTTGATGCGGTATGTGATTACATCTTGGGCAATCTGGATCTGACCCGCGAGCGGTTGCGAAAAATCCCCAATGTCGATTTGATCGAGCCCGAAGGTACATTCCTGTTATGGCTGGATTTTCGCGCACTGGGACTTGCCCCAGATAAGCTTAACCACTTTCTAAGGAAAGAAGTCGGGTGGTCAATCACTCGGGGTATTGCGTTTGGTCCCACTGGCAAAGGTTTCGGGCGACTGAACATTGCCTGCCCAAGATCTCAGTTGGATCGCGCACTGAACGGACTTCAACTGGCCGTAAGCAAGAGCTAAACACCTGGCAGCCCGTTTCTTGGTTTCGGCAATGACTCAAGATGGTACGATCGCGGGTCACATAACTTTCGTATTGTCGTTTAAGCGGCCTTCGGAGGTTTCACAATCGACGACAAATGTTAACCGCTTCAGTGTTGCCGCAGTGGATGGGCTTTGCTGCGGGCGACACGTCACCGGATACCACCGCCGGAGCCGCATCGAAACACTGACGCGCCGCGACCCTCAACACCAGTCATCAAAATTGGCCGTAGTGAACTGTTTCTTTTAGGTATTCTGTGTCACTCTGCAGCAAAGAAGAACCAACGGAATCGCTTTGCGTAGATGCTTGGAAAGCCGATCAGCCCTTTTTCATAGCCAACACCCGCCGTGGCGCGAAGCTGAAGTGGGAAAAATGTTCTTTCAGCACTGGCGCCAATACCGGTGGATCCTGCCCCGACGGTGTCTGTAAGCATCAAGGTTTTGTCGAAGTTATCAAAGGTAAGGCATTCTGCGACGGGTAAAAGTATCGGGGCAATGTGTTCCAGCGGTGTCGCCCAAAGGGTGGTAGACGACGTCAGACTAAGCGGCAATGCTGCGCCTGCGATCTTTGAAAGTCGCGCAATGAATGTACCTATTTTTTCGATGTCTTTGGCAATGGCGTTCGGGTCGACATCTACGACTGTTCCACCCCCGATGGCGTAATATTTCTTAGTTTCAACAACATCACCGGACGTGTTGAGCCGTTCCAGTTCATAAATCCGTAGCGCAGCACCACCACCTGCGCCAAGGATCGGGGCGACTGGCACAGGAAGCGTGACATCAACAGCCAGTTCATCCTTCAGATTGAGGTTCCAGTGGGACGAACTTCCAATCTCACAAGCGCTTGGCACGGGTGGCGGGGTAACCACAGCTGGCTTGACTTTCACGGGGTCGGGCACTTTGACAGAATATGTCAGAATTACATTGCGATTGAGCGGTTCCTCAAGGCTCGCAGGGTCCGCACTTTTGTCGATCAATGGACGGCTGGAACCATAGCTTGCCGAGTGCACGTCCGATGGTTTTAGCCCCATCTCAAATACCAACCAAGAGGCGACCACGGCCGCGCGTTCTTGCGCCAGCACATCATTGCCAGGTGCCATGGCGGTGCCTGCCTCTTGCCCGGTTTGGCTGGCACCTCCCACGATGCTTTCGATTTTGAAATCGCGATTTAATAAGGCGGAGACACGCATCAAATAAAGCATCGCCACATGGGCTGGGATCAAAGATGCGTTGCCCACCTCGAAATGAGATAGCAGCACATGGGTGCGCACGCGACCGCCTGATGGGGCTTCTTCGACCGAGCCAACAAAAGCCAGATCCGCCTTTTGAAAGTCCGATAGATCTGGCGACAACCGCGTGTCCGCTTGGGGCGGGAACAAGGCGGCATCTTCGACTTTGATCCGCTGTTCAATCCAGTTTTTCATAAAGCGCAGCACGGCATCGCCGCCTCTAAGTGCAATGTTTAATTCGCCACTCATTGCGCAGTCCTCGGGGCTAAGAAGTGGATATCTGGGTTTGCTTTTGGGCTGCCCGTGAACAATTGCGAAACAATCCGTCCTGCAGGGTCGCGCAGCAGAAGCCGTTCGCCGTCATTATTCAACAACGCAATCGGGCCGTAGCCATAATCCACAAGCCAGTGGTGCTCATCTGTTTGCCGCGGCGCGCGCCCGACAGTTACAACGACGCGCGCGCCTGCTAGAAGTTTGATGCGGCCAAAAACGAATCTATGCCCGTAGGCGTCTTCGAGCGCCCAGTCCCGCAGATCCAAAAGCGCCGTTGAAGATCGGTTTTTGATTACGATGCGCTCGCGGTCCGTATCAGACGTGCCTTGGGCATCGCGGTGATCATTGCCGGATGTGTTGATAACGCTCGCGTCTGGGTCCAAGGTGATGACATTGCTGGCCCGGTCCATGCGGTCTGCATCGCGCAAAAACGCCACATGGTGCATGACCGTTTTGCCGCTGTTTAAAGCCGGTGACGGCGTGATTGTCAAAAGCGCGTGGTTCATCCCACCCACCAAAAGCCCTTCGGGAACTGTACCTGACACGCGGGTGCCCTTGCGTTGAAGGCTAGACAGTGCGACCTCGGATCCGTTTAAAAACAACCGGATATCGATCAAGCTGAGGTCCTTGGCTTTTACGTCGCCACTTTCGATCAGGCGGCGCACAGCATCGGCACCAAGTTGCGGCTGATCATTCTCATCCCGGCTGAGCCTGTCGAACGGCAGGTCTGCTTGTGTGTCCAGGTGGGCCAAGTCAAACGCGCCAAAATCAATTTCAAGGAACACGTGCTTGCCGTAGATGGGCAAATCGGATGGCCTATCCCCATTTTGTGCGGCGCTACTATCCACTGCTAAGGGCGCGTTGAACCGAATGCCAGGCGCGCGGTCCATGGCGTCTTGGGCCTTAGTTTTCTGCAAGTTCAAGCCGTTCAAGGTGTTTGCCAATGCGCTGGACCTACCGGTCCGACTGGCATGCTGCATCCGAAGGGCGGTCATCTCAGCGCACGTGTTCCCCACCGCACGGGAGGCATCTCTGACGGATCCCGACAGCGTTTGCGCAGCGATGACTTTGGAAACAGCGCCGTTGACGGGCAACGCCTCAAGTACGGCTTGCTCTTGTGAAGTCAATAACTTGTCGGCCACATTTTCTACCAAAGAAACGAAATCCGGAAGGATGGTGCCGCGGGTATTTTGCGCTTTGGTTGTCATGTCGTCAAAGGCCGGCCCGTTAAGACGCGCCCTTAGGTCGTTTTTTAGGCTTCGCATTTCTTCTTTGGCAAGTTGCACAAGATCGGAGCCATCCAAAATAACCCCAGGACGGTTGAAAAAGGTAAGAACGGCATCGGCAATCACGTGCGCCAGACGTGGGTCGGTAAAATTGAGGTTTGCGGTGATGTCATCAATGCGCCCTTCGGCCCAGTCAATAACAGCCTGTCGCAAATCTTCGATTGCTTCGTCGATGGCTTGGACCGCATCATCGATTTGGCCTTCAAGCGCCATGAGCTGATCGGCTAGATCGTCAAGCTCAGAGCGTGTGCGATCCGCCAAGGCATTCGCGCGCCGGACAATTTCATCCAGCATTTCTTCAACGACCGCAACCACCGTGACCTTCGCCAAATCAGGAAGATGTCGGGCGAAAATACCTGGAACATGTCGCGCAAAGACACGGGCCTGCAGCAGCGCAATATCCTTCAGATCTTGACTAAGCTCTTCGAGCGTCGCCCGCGTGTCGGGCACGATCGCGGGGCAATCGTTCAGCTCGGCAAAGGTTGCGCGCAACGTCGGGGCGCTGCTGCTTTCCCAATTGATGCGCCCACCTTCCACGCCGGCGGTTACTTTGACCAGTGCACCACAAATCCGCTGGATGCGCTGAGGCGACCAGGTGTCAACGCCAAAGGCCTCTTGCGCGGCGTCCAGCAGATCATTCGCCAAGCTTACAGTGATGGACACCATCTCGGCGCGTTGTGGTGTGCGCGTGATATCGATTGAAGGCAGTGCGCGGGACAGCGCCTTAAGCATAGGGTCCACAAGCTGCTCGGCAAATTCTGATCCGGGCGCATTGATTTGTGCCCGTGCTTGGTTGATGCGCAGGTCTAAATCGCTGAATTCTTTTATGATAACCGTTTGTGCCAATTCGGTCGCTTGGCTTACCAGCATCACTGCAGACATCCGCGCCGCACTATCGGCAAGTTCTTCGCGCAGCTCTTTAAGGCGCCTTCGATCCGTTTCTGCCGCGATCTCGATAAGAATTGGAATTAAGACTTTACTCGGGCCATAAAGCAGACTGCGCAAAATATCGACCAACACAGGCGGCAGGCGCGTATCCGTCAACAGATCCTCTACTAAAGGTGTTATGCAGTCTTCTAACAGCTTCGTGGCCAAACTTATGGCAATGCGGCGGCGATCGGTCTGCGACAGCGTGTTGTCGGACAAGACGTCAGCCAGTCCGATACCTTCGTGCGCGAGCATGTCCAGAAAGGTTGTTGCAAACACGTCTAAAGGGGCAGGAAGATCGCGCATCAATGACGCAAAGTACCCGTTGTCCAGAAGTGTGCTCGCCTCGGCAATGTTGGCGAACTGATCGCGCCCCGCAGGCAATTGGACTTGGCGCAGAACATGGGCGGGGAGAGCTTGGGTAAAGGCAGGATCATCTGGTTTTACCACGTAGAGCAAAGCATGCAAAGTCGCGCTGACCCGCGAGATCGCAGGCTCATCGTCACCTGGCATAGGCGCCGCGATTGTGTCCACAATTTCGCTCAATAACGCCAAGACCTCGCTTAGATTGATTGGGTCCCGACCCATTGCAGCGATCAGGCGGGTTTCGAAATCAGGTGCGAGGAGGCTTGGATCGGGCAGGGTCGCTTCGGCTTTACTAAGCGCATGCCGCGTAGTTTCATCGACGAGTATCGACAGAATATCGCGCGACAATCCGTAAAGAAGTTCACGGGCCTGGTTGGGGACATCTTTGTCTTTGATGTCCAAAGCCAGGCTTATAACGCCGCCTGCTGCGATGATCGTGGCGACGACCATTGGTCCCAAAGGACCCTCAAACCGGTCCGTGATATCTCTGCCAATGATTTCAACGGCTTCGTCGATGTAGTCCGGCAGCGATGGCAACCGGCCACGCAAAAAGACCGCAAAGTCCTTGCCGTAGATAAAGCCCGCCCCTGCACCAACACGGATATCAAAGCCTGCCTGATCTTGCCCTTGGGGCCGTAAATTGAAGCGCACCGCCAAATTTGCAGAGGCCGCAACGGCAACCTGCATGCTTGCCTCAACGCCGTATTCCAGCGAAATTTTATCAAGCAAGGCCAAAAGCAACCGCGCTTCCAAATCAGTCTTGCCGTCGTCAGAGAGTGTGTTGTTAACCAGTTCCCCAATCTTTAGACCCGCGGATAGGCGCGCCCTTACATAGGCCTGGGCTGCAGCCGCTGCCGATAAATACAATCCAAAGGTGCCGCTGACATCAGGAGAGGCCTGGGCGACGATTTCGGCCTTGACGCTTGCGCCCGCTTCCAGCTCTGCCACCGCCTCAAAAAACTCGGCAAGTTCAACCCCAGCAGCGCCATTGGCCGCGAAGTCTGCCGCCAAGCCAACACGCAAACCACTGCAAATTTCGGCACCAAGGGTTAGGTTGGCGTCATACCCAAGTTCGGCATAGGCGGTGTCGCCTGCGGTGCCGATATCCCCACGTTTGCCTAAATCAAGAACGCGTCCTGCCATATCTATGTCTCGTCAATTTAATAGCTTCACAAATCTCGAACTTCTTAATTGTAAACGAAAGCAGCATATTTTGGCTCCAATGTATAGATTGTTTCCAAACTTAAGCGGGACATGTGTCTTGACCACCCAAGCCCGTTTGCCGCGCAACTGGGCAGCCGGCCCATAAAACGCGATCTAAAGCCTGACCAATATTGTGAAAGCCACGGCTGCTCTTGGTGAAGATTTCTGCTAGGCGAATGGTTAAATATTTTTTATGGTAACGGGCAAAAATTGATAAATATTGGCAATCAAAATGACCTTCGAACAACTTCGCACATTTCTTTGGGTCGCGCGCCTTGGTGGCTTTCGAAAGGCCTCTGACAGGCTGCACTTGTCCCAGCCGGCCGTGTCAACACGGATCTCTAATCTTGAAGACGAGTTGGCAGCCAAGCTGTTCGCACGTGGACCCGGAGAGCTCGTCCTCACCAAGAAGGGCCAACAGCTTCTCGGGTATGCCGAACAGATGTTGTTTATCGAAGAAGAGATCAAGCAACGCGTCGCGAACCCTGCAGAAACCGAAGGCCTGTTCCGCCTTGGTGCCTCTGAGACGATCGCGCAGGCTTGGCTGCCATCGTTCATTCAGGCGTTCAGTGCGCAATTTCCACGGGTCAACGTTGATCTGACGGTCGATATTTCCCTGAATTTGCGGGCTTCTATATTAGAGCGCCGCCTCGATTTGGCATTTCTTATGGGGCCAGTATCCGAGTTTTCGGTCAAGAACGTGGCGCTGCCAAAATTTGATTTGCATTGGTATAAGTCCAACCTGATGGGGGATGTTGATTTGGCTGAAACGCCTATCATATCCTACTCCAATCAAACCCGCCCCTACCGCGAACTGACGTCAGAGTTGGCGCAGCGTGTCGGCCCGAAAAGCCGCGTATTTTCTTCTGCGTCTCTGTCGGCAAGTTTAAAGATGATTGCGGCGGGAATCGCCGTTGGGCCTTACCCACGCGTGCTTGCCGCACCGCATCTTGCTAAGAACGAAGTCGTGGAATTCGATCCAGGGTTCGCGCCACCAGCGCTTGAGTTCACCGCGTCCTATTTGGCCGAGCCTCGAAGCTTTCTTGTTGAAAACAGTGCAGAAATTGCACGTGAAGTTGCGACGGCTTGGCACGGGTCTCATCCAAAGTAGGCATTCAAAAAATCTATCAATCCTGATATAAAATGATAATTGGATTGGATTTCTTCCTTGTGCAACTGTGAGGGCACAAGATCGCGGGGAAGCCATGTCGTCACAACAAACACCAGTTCACGAGGCGCAGCACTTAACGAGTGAAGAGATCCGCATGCGCATTCGTGCGCAAAAGTATGACACGCACACGTCAGGCTTGGCTGCGGGCAAGCTTCAGTGCAACTTGGCCATTCTCCCCGAGACCTTTGCACTGGACTTTCTCCGGTTTTGTCAGAGAAATCCCAAGCCTTGCCCTTTGGTTGGTGTCGGGGAAACGGGCGATCCGATGTTACCGACGCTAGGGCGCGACATTGATATTCGCACCGATGTTCCACGCTATCGCGTGTTCCGAAATGGCGCTTTCGAAGAAGAGGTTTTGGATATCTCCTCGCTTTGGTCTGATGACCTCGTGACCGTTGCATTGGGGTGTTCGTTTACATTTGAAAATGCGCTTATGCGGGCGGATATTGCTGTTCGCCACATTGAGACAGGTCGCAACGTCCCGATGTTTCGCACCAGCATTGATCTTGTTCCGGCAGGCCCTTTCAGCGGTCAGATGGTTGTTACGATGCGTCCGCTGCCCGAGGAACAAATTGAACAGGCAACATCCATCAGTGGCCGCTATCCTCAGGCGCACGGTGCGCCAATCGCTGTTGGAGATCCGGCTGCCATTGGTATCAAAAACCTGGATCACCCTGACTACGGTGATCCCGTTGAAATTCGACCGGGCGAAATTCCCGTTTATTGGGCGTGCGGTGTCACCCCGCAAAACGTTCTGCGGGCGGCAAAACTGCCAATCTGCATCACGCACGCCCCTGGACACATGCTGATAACCGATGTCGCAGAAGATGCAGAAACAACAATTTATCAACACACCCCTAACTAGGAGATCAAGAAATGAAACGTACCCTTACACTGCTTGTCGCCACGACGGCGCTTGCCGGACCAGCTTTGGCTGAAGACCTATCTGTGGTCGGAAGCTGGTCCAGTTTGCCGCTGCACAACACATATGAAGCGCCATTCTGGACGGAAACTTTGCCCGCCGCCGGAGATTTCAATGTTGAGCTGACCACGCACAACGCGATGGGCCTTTGCCTGTCAGCCATTCACCCGCTCCTGGGTCAGGGCGTCTATGACGTGGCCATGACGGTCGCGGACTACGCAGTGGGCGACGCGCCCGAGCTTGAGGGCCTTGATGTGCCGCTTTTGGCGCTGACAGCCGGTGAAGCCCGCGCAATGGTTGATGCGGCCCGCCCTATGGTGTCCGATATCTATCGCGACCGCTTCAACGCCGAAGTTCTGGCCATCGCGCCTTATCCGCCGCAGGTTGTCTTTTGCAACGCAGAGATCGACAGCTTTGCAGACCTTGAAGGCTTGAAAGTGCGTGCCTCTGGTCGGATGACAGCCCTGTTTCTTGAAGCGCTCGGCGCGGAAGGCGTCAGTGTCTCTTTCGGTGAAGTTCCCGGTGCGTTGCAGACCGGCACAGTTGATTGCGCGGTCACTGGCGCTGGTTCGGGCTACTCGGCGGGCTGGTGGGAAGTTTCGACGCACCTTCTGCCTATCCCTCTGGGCGGTTGGGACCATGTCGTGACGGCCATTAACGCAGACAAATGGTCCAGCCTGTCTGAAGCAGATCAGGCGACGATCCGGTCCGAAATCTCCTCAGGCTTTGAAGAGCCTGCATGGGCCAGCGCGCAAGGCGCTTTGGTAAACGACATTGCTTGCCTGACCGGAAATGGCGACTGCCCCTCTGGCGAGGCGCGCAGCATGACGCTTGTCGACATCTCGGACGCGGATTTTGAGAATGCACGGGGGATCCTGATAGGTGAAGTTCTTCCAGATTGGGCCAAGCGCGCAGGTGGTGATTGGGCAGACCGTTGGAATGCCTCTGTTGGCCAAGTCGTCGGCGTGACCATCGAATAAAGCCAATCTAAACCAAAGGATCTAAGATATGGAACTGGCATTGATAGATACGCTTCGGAAGCTTAATCGCACAATCGCTTTGATTGTCGGTCTGGGGCTTCTGGGAATGGCGGCGTTTGTCGTCGCGGATATCGCTCTTCGCCAGGTCCATGCATCCTTTGGCGGATCAGAAGAATTTGCGGGCTATGCGATGGCGCTCGTCAGTTCATGGGGTATGGCCTATGCTTTGTTAGAGCTTGGCCATATCCGTATCGACCTTATTCGAAGTCGGACAGGGCAGACCGCCCGTGCGCTTTTCGATGTGTTTTCCATGATTATGATGTCCGGTGTCGTTGTCACTATCGCGATCAAGTGTTGGCCTGTCGTGGACCGCGCCATCGACAATGGCAGCCGCGCCAACACGCCCTTGGCGACGCCGCTTGCTTGGGTGCAAGTCCCCTGGTTTGCCGGATGGGTCTGGTTCGCGGTCATGACATGTTTGGTTACCCTGGCTGCAATTAGTTTGCTGGTCCGTGGGCGGGCCGCAGAAACCGAGCCTTTCATCGGCGCATTTTCAGAGCAGGATAGCCTTTAATGATTACCTATGTGTCTGCTGGTCTTCTGGCGTTGCTTGCTGTGTCTATTCCTGTGGGTATCGTTCTCTTCCTGCTTGGCTTTGGTGTTGATCAGTTCTTTTCAAACTTTCCGCTAAGTCGGGCGTTGGGGAACATGGTCTGGTCGTCTTCAAGCAGTGCAACCCTCATCGCCATTCCATTTTTTGTCCTCCTTGGCGAAGTGCTTGTCCGTTCGGGCGTCGCAACACGGACCTATTCGGCGCTTGACCGTTGGGTCAGTTGGTTGCCCGGAGGCTTGGTCCACGCCAACGTCGCCACGGCCACAATGTTCTCGGCCACCTCGGGGTCGTCTGTTGCGACGGCGGCAACTGTGGCGACAGTGGCTATGCCGCAAGCCGAAAAACTGGGCTATGACCCGAAACTGTTTTCCGGCGCCATCGCGGCAGGCGGAACCCTTGGCATTATGATCCCGCCCTCTATCAACCTGATTGTGTTTGGTTTCCTGACGCAATCGTCGATCCCACAGCTATTCCTTGCGGGTCTGGTTCCGGGCCTGATCCTTGCACTGTCATTTCTGATGGTGACGGCGATCATTTGTACAATCCGGCCAGAACTGGGCGGACAACGCCGCGTCTTTCCATTGGCTCAAATGCTGCGCGCTTTGGTCGATCTGGTCCCGATCCTTATCCTTTTTGGGCTCATCGTCGGATCTATTTATCGCGGCTGGGCCACACCAACAGAGGCTGCCGCAGTGGGGGTTGCCGGTGCATTTTTGATCGCCGCTGCCTTTGGTGGCGTGAATTGGACGATGCTGCGCGACAGCCTTCTTGGGACGATCAAAGTCACGTCAATGATCATGCTGATCATCATCGGCGCGTCGTTTCTGAATTTCACCCTGTCCGCTGCGGGCCTTGGCCGCGAACTGACCACCTTTATGGAGGGACTTGGTCTGGGGCCAATCGGCTTCATTCTGGTGGTCGTGGTGCTTTATATTGTCCTGGGCTTTTTCATTGAAACACTGTCGCTGATGGTCGTCACGATCCCTATCATCGTCCCGATGGTCCTAGCGCAAGGATATGACGCCGTCTGGTTTGGTATTTTGATGATTGTCCTGATCGAAATGGCGCTGATTACACCACCTGTGGGTTTGAACCTGTACGTTGTCCAAGGTGCGCGAAAATCGGGCAATATAGGCGAGGTGATGTTGGGGGCCGCACCCTATGCACTTGTGATGCTGATCATGGCTTTTGCGCTGATTGCCTTCCCTGACATCGCACTCTGGCTGCCAAGTTTGCTCAGCTAGCGTCCAGACCAACAGCTATAGCGTTTCCGATTTTACGTGAGGCATCCAAAACCGCCTGAAGCATTGAAATATTTGATTTCAGGCAGCATTAGGCGCACCAAGTTAATCGGAAAACTGGCTTAAATGCAATATAATGTGGCCCATCCCGTTCCTGCATCATATGCAAAATCAGCCTTATCAAACTGACCGCGCGCTGCTCGGTTGGCGAAAGCGACTGCGCCGTCACTTTGAATGGCACCCCATCCTTAATGATGTGCGGCGCGGCGTTGGACATGAAAAGGTTGGGGTCGGGTTCCGTCTAAATATCTCTTTGATCTGTGGTGAATGTTAGAAAAACGGATCACGAAAGCCAATGTCCGCAAAACGGGATGCGGTCGAAGCATCTTGAACAATCGGCGAAAACCCTTCCGGGCCAATATGGGATATCGGTTCTAGCCCTTGGCTTTTGCTGTTAATGCGATTGGATGATGATACGCGACCTCAATGCTCAGCTTTCAACTGTCTCAAGTGCCTTCATTCAGGACTGGCTTATGGCGTTGCAGGCACTTTGTGGGTCGGATCAATTGTCTTCGTTGCTTGCCCGATCTGGCATCCCTTACGGCGACAAAGCGCAATTGGGCCGCGTGACACTAGAACAGATCGTGCGTCTGTACCAATTGGCCGCTGTAGAGACCGGCGATGAAATGATGGGACTGTGGTCGCGTCCGATCAGGTCGCGTGCGCTGCAACACCTTTTGACATCCGTGCGCGAGTCGACCTCGTTGTCGTCAGCGCTTTACCGATTTTCGACGTTTTGGAATCTGCTTCTTGATGACCATCAGTTTGAGTTGGTTGCCGTGAAGGACATCACTGTGCTGCGCCTTGTCGCGCAATCAGACAGCTCTGCGCAGCGCTTTGGACATATGTTGATCCTAAAGCTAGCCCACGGGATTCTGTCTTGGCTGGCCCGGCGCGAAGTCGCGATAGAGCGTATCGAATTTGCATTTGAACGCCCCACATTTGAAGAAGATTACGCTGTTATTTTTCCTGCGCCTGTTTTCTTTGGCGGCCCGGCCACATCCATTTATGTCGCCACAGCCACTCTGGGGCCTGTGAACACGCGCAGCACCGATGATTTGGATCGCTTTTTGGAAAACGCTCCGCGCGACTGGCTTTTCACCCGCTCGCAAGAACACACGCAGTCTTTGCGGGTGCGTGCGTATCTGAACCAGTCAAGCTGGGAAGAGGCGCATCTTGCCGGCACAGCCAAAGCGTTAAACCTGACGCCACGCACGTTGCTGCGCAAATTGGACGCGGATGGAACATCGTTTCAGGCGATCAAAGACGGGTTGCGCAGAGATATTGCCATTCGTCGTTTGCAAACTGGGGATGCAAGTATTGAGGCCATCGCCCAAGACGTAGGCTTTTCCTCTGCGGCAAGTTTCCACAAGGCGTTTCACAGGTGGACTGGGGCAACGCCAAGTTCGTACCGGCGGCGGCATCATTTATAGTCGCAATTTGTCACTTTCGGACAATCCGTTGTCACCCTACGAGATGGTGGTCACTGCGGAGTGAGTGCTATTTAGGGCTCGAAACGCTTCTTGCTGCATCAAACGACGTTGCTTCGTTAACAGACGCTGGCGACATTGGATATTTGCGCTTAACTTAAAGGACTGGGCCCATGTCATCGAAACTTGAAACCATTCTGACGGCTGCGCGCGATCATGCGCACAATGTGATCCTTCCCAATGTGGATACCTGGAATGCAAGCAAAGCTTGGCCACGTGCGGCCTCTGACATCGCGGGCGCCGCGGGGTTGACGGGTCTTTATGCGCCTGAAGAGTGGGGAGGGCAGGGTTTGCCGCTGTCCGAGGGTATTCAGGTTTATGAGCAATTAGGTCTGGGCGATGGGGCCTATGCATTTGCGCTGTCCATGCACAACATTTGCACCTTCGCGGGCTGCGGATACGGGACCGACGCGTTCAAGAAAGAATGGGCGCGCGATTTGACGTCTGGCCGGAAACTTGCGAATTTTGCGCTGACGGAACCGCAGTCGGGTTCTGACCCGATGAAGATGTACACCCGTGCCACGATTAATGGGGACGGCACCTGGACGATCAGTGGGTCGAAGGCTTGGGTTAGCCTGGCGACTGAGGCCGATATCTACTTTACGGTCGTAAAAACCAGCGACGCGCCTGGCCACCAAGACATGGCAATGATCGCGATCCCGGCGGATGCACCAGGTATCAGCTTTGGCCCGCTTTATGACACGCCGTCCTACACCTTTCTGCCCATGTCCGAGATGTATTTGGACAAGGTGGTCGTCAGTGAAGACAACATCATTCTGCCCATTGGCCAGGGTCTGCAGGGCTCTTTGATGGCGATTGACATTGCGCGGGTCTCTATCGCCTCGGGCTGCTGTGGCCTCATGCAATCTGCGCTGGATACGGCGCTGTCTTATTCTAAGAACCGCAAGATGTTCGACGGTAAGACACTCGATTTGGATGGCATCCAGTGGATGCTGGGCGAGGTGGCGACGGATCTAGAGGCTTCTAAGCTGCTGTATCGCAAAGCGGCAGAGGCGCTTGGAACCCCCGACGGGCCGCTGATGGCGGCGCATGCCAAGCGGTTTGTGCCTGATGCTGCGGTCAAAGCGGCCAACACCTGCACGCAGGTTTTGGGGGGCATGGGCTTGTTGCAACCATACGGCTTGGATCGGTTGTCGCGTTTGGCGCAGATGTTGCGAATCGTGGATGGCACAACCGAAATCAGCCGCGTTGTCATTGGTCGTGCGCTCCAACAACGTGCGGCTGGTTTGCCGGACCTGCATGTGCCAAAGGGGTACGGTGAATTAAACAAAAGCGCTGCGACCTTTGCAGCGGAGTAGTACGCCCAACCAACAGGAGTTTTTGCGATGCGCGCTGTCCTTTGCACCCATTTTGGCGGCGCGGACGCGCTTGAGGTTGGCGAAGCGCCAGAACCTGTTCCGGCCGCCGACGAAGTTCTTATTGATGTGCGCGCTGCGGCTGTAAGCTTTATGGACAAGCTCATGGCAGAAGGCGGGTATCAGATGCGGCCAGATTTGCCCTACGTACCTGGAACGGATGCTTCGGGCGTCGTTTTGCAGGTTGGCAGCGCTGTCACGGGGTTCAAACCCGGTGATCGCGTGGTTGGTCAGATGTGGCACGGAAGCTACGCGGAACGTGCAGTGACCAAACACTGGAAATGCGCAAAGGTCCCAGACGGCATCGACTTTACGATCGCCTCGACCGTCTTGCACAATTATATGACGGCCTACCACGCATTGGTCCAAAGATGTGCCCTGCAACCAACAGAGACATTGCTGGTCACAGGCGCCACTGGTGGTGTTGGACTTGCCGCCGTTGACATGGGGCGCATGTTGGGCGCGCGCGTTCTTGCAGGAACGGGTGATATGGCCAAAGAGCACGCGCTTAAAGACATGGGGGCTGAGGCGGTCATCAATATGCGTCAAGGCGATCTACGAGGTCAGGTCAAGGACCTTACGGACGGCAAGGGACTGGATGTTTGCTTTGAGATGATCGGAGGAGACACCTTCCAGACTCTCGCGCGATCCATGCGGTGGGGCGGACGCATAACACCTATTGGATTTGTAAGTGGGGACATCCCAAACCTGCCGATGAACTTGCCTCTGCTCAAAGGTTTTTCTGTCGTGGGTGTTTTCGAGGGTGCCTGGGCGGAAAAGTGCCCTTTGGAAGCCAAGGATGCGGCAGACAAAATAATGCACTGGATTGCCGAAGGTGAACTTCACCCTCTTATTGATCGCGTCTTGAACTTGGATGACGCGTGCGAGGCCTTCAGATCCCTGACAAAACGCGATGTTATCGGGCGTATTGTTTTGAAAGTCTAAGCGAACCAGCGCTGTCCATTTTGTTGGAAAGTGACGCCTTGCTGGTACCTGCAATGGCCGTGGCGCATGATTGGCCAGGTCGCGACACGTGTCCCAGAGTACGGCAGATCCTCGTCAGATCTCGAACGGGCGTTTATCAGCACAGGGACACAAGATACGCTTGTCATAAGTGGCAATAGACCGCACACAGTAAGACATGTCTCTCGGGTCCTTAAACCAAACTGCTTTCAAGAATTCTGGGCGTCGGTTCGCTATTTGCATGGCTGGCGTCGTAGGGGTGATGTTTGCCGTGTTCGTCGTATTGTTTCCGTCCTTGGAACGCGTTTATCTTGCGCAGCTTGCCGAAAAAGAGGCCTCAATACTTACATTGGCCGTCGAAGGTTTGAATGGGTCATTGCAAAGGTTTGAAAACCTTCCCGGTCTGATCGCTGAAAGACCGAAGGTCATCGCAGCATTGCAAAACCAGTCGGATGTCGAGCTTTTGTCTCAGGTCAACACTGAGCTTCAAGGACTGGCGCAGCAGGTAGGGTTGTCGGATATCTTCCTGATCGATGAGACTGGATTGACCATAGCGGCCAGTAACCACTGGAAAGAGCTATCATTTGTTGGGCGAAATTTTCAATTCCGACCATATTTCATTCAAGCGTTGGCTGGTGAGAAAGGTCAGTTCTTTGCACTTGGGACGACATCGGGCGAGCGGGGGTATTTTTTCGCCGCAGCGGTGCGGGACGGCGCAGACGTGATTGGCGTGTTGGCTGTAAAGTTCACTGTAGACGCCTTTGAAGACGCGTGGCGCGCGGACGAAAACGTTGTCGCGGTCAAGGACGATGTGGGTGTGGTGTTCATGTCCAACCGAAGTGAATGGCATTTCAGAAGCTTTGCCCCTCTGTCTGAGTCCGCCCTTGCAAACATTGAAGCTACCCGAAAATACCCCTTGGATGCCCTACAAGTGTTGGAAAACACCCGTACACGGTTCAATGACGATTTGGTCCGCGTGACAGTAACAGGCGAAGACGGCCAAACAGACGACTTTATTGCACAATCCAAAGTGATCACAGATGCCGGATGGGTGGTTTGGCTGTTTACCCCAGCAGCCGCGGCTTGGAATAAAGCCATGGGAACGATTGCAACAATTTCATTGCTTGTCTTGTTGATCGGGTTGGTGGTGATCGTTGTCATCCAGCGCCGCGTTCAATTGCAAGAACGCATCGCTGCGGCGCTGTCTATGCAACAGGAACTCGAACAACGGGTCACACAGCGAACTGCTGAATTGAAAAACGCCAACCGCAACATCATGCAAGAGATCGAGGAACGCCGCAGCGCCGAAATACGTCTGCGCCAGACTCAGACCGAGTTGGTGCAAGCAGGCAAGCTCGCCGCACTCGGGCAGATGTCTGCGGCCCTAAGCCACGAATTTAACCAGCCACTTGCTGCCGTGAAATCCTTTGCACGTAATTCGCTTGCATATCTTGATCGGGGCGAGGCGGGCAAAGTGCGCCAGAATATCGGCATGATTGATGAAATGGTGGATCGGCTTGTTGCGATTTCGACTCATTTGCGTAATTTTGCCCGCCGCCCCGGCGAGCGCACAGAACCCGTGCTGTTGAACCAAGCCATTTCAAGTGCCCTGGCTATTGCTGAGCCCAAATTACGCGCAGCCAATTGCAATGTGACCTGGACCGCTCCTGACGATCACATTTGGGTTTTGGGCGGGCAGGTCCGCTTGCAGCAGGTTTTCGTGAATTTGCTGAGTAATGCCGTGGATGCAATGGCCCAAGTGCCTGACCCGGTTATCGAAGTAACTCTTAATAAGAACGGGGCGCAGGTTCATGTCGGGGTGCGCGACCACGGTTTAGGCATGACCGAGGCCAATATTGAGAACCTATTTGATCCGTTTTACACGACCAAGGAACCCGGAAAAGGTATGGGGCTTGGATTGTCAATTTCTTATAATATCGTGCGAGACTTTGGCGGCAGTTTGTCTGGCAAAAACCACCCCGACGGTGGGGCTGTATTTTCTGTTTCATTAGTCCAATCCGATGCGCCTATGCCCGGAAAGGCTGCGGAATGAGTGAAACCGGCACAGTTTTTTTCATAGACGACGAGGAGCCTTTGCGCATTGCAGGTCAGCAAACGCTGGAGCTGGCGGATATCAAATGTCGTCCTTTTGATCGCGCGGAACAGGCGCTAGAGCAGATTGATCGGGACTTTGCTGGCGTGATCGTCACGGACTTGCGGATGCCTGGAATGGGTGGCGTCGCCTTGCTTAAGGCGGTCTTAGAAAAGGACGCCGAGATCCCAATTATCCTGATCACCGGACACGGAGATGTTGAACTTGCGGTTTCGATGATGCGCTGCGGTGCATATGATTTCATTCAAAAACCTTTTGAGCCAGAACGTTTGGTCGATGCAGTTCGGCGTGCACTTGCCATGCGAAAACTGACACTTGAAAACCGGCGCTTGCGGTCGCTGGTGCAATCAGAGCTGACCACGCAGGACAGATTTCGTGGCGTCAGCGTAGCTATGAACCGGACGCGCAAGCACCTCCGCGACATTGCAGTTACGGATGCAAATGTTCTGATTGTTGGGGAAACGGGCACAGGGAAGGGGCTTGCGGCACTGGCCCTGCACAGTGATAGCGCGCGGGTTGATAAGCCGTTCATCGTAGTCAACTGCGCCGCTTTGCCTGAAGGCGGGATCGAAAGCGAATTGTTCGGTCATGAAGTCGGTGCCTTTGCCGGTGCAGCCAGGGCGCGGATTGGCAAATTTGAACATGCGCGGCGCGGCACACTGTTTCTCGATGAAATCGACAGCCTAACCATGGCAACGCAGGGCAAGTTACTGGAAGCGGTAGAAACCGGGACAATTCATCGGTTGGGCTCACATGACCCGATTAAATTGGATGTGCGATTTATCGCAGCTACTAAAACCGACTTAGAAAGCGCCGTCGCAGCAGGCAAATTTCGCGGTGATCTGTTGTACCGGCTGAACGTTGTCACCTTGCGGATGCCGTCCCTTGCCGCGCGCCGCGAAGACGTCCCTGTGCTTTTCCTTACTTTTGTAGGGCAGATTGCGGACAGCTATGATATGCCAGTCCCCCACGTGCCAGGTTCCACGCTGGATGCTATAGCCGCACGCGACTGGCCCGGCAATGCGCGCGAGCTGCGCAATGCTGCTGAACGGTTCGTGCTGGGTCTTCCCGATCACAGTGACGATACCGCTACTGCGTCCAGCAATTTGTCCGAACGGTTGGCAGAGCACGAACGCGCTTTGATTGCGGCCAGTCTGACGGCCCATAGTGGGCGCCTCAAAGACACGTATGAGGCTTTGGGAATCTCTCGCAAAGCCTTGTACGAAAAGATGGTGCGTTACGGTTTAGACCGCGACAGTTTTGCGAATCCGCAAGTCAAATAGGATTCGAAATGCGCGCATGGGTCACCGGCGACCCATAAACTTGGCGAAATGTTCCCCAAGTGACCCATCCGGCGCATGCGTTCAAAAATTTATCAAAAATCCATGCGTCATGCCGTTGGCGTATTCGTGAATCCGGATCAAACGTCTGTGTCTAGGCCCGCTTTGCATAGCGGGATTGCACAAACGACATACCTTTTTGGGAGGAAAGACCATGACCAAACTATCAGGAATTACGTTGGCCGTTGCTGTTGCCATTGCAGGCACTGCTCAAGCTGATGGTCACGCTGACCGTTCCGATTGGCCAGAAAGCTTCACCGTGGGCACCGCGTCCCAGGGCGGCACATACTTCGCATACGGCTCTGGCTGGGCGAACCTTGTGGCAGACGAGCTAGGCCTGTCCGGCGGTGGCGAAGTCACCGGTGGCCCCATGCAGAACATGGCGCTGGTCCACACAGGCGACGCACAATTCGGTATGACCACAATGGGCCCGGCCGCTGAATCGTTGGCTGGTACGAACCCAATCGCACCCGGCTTGCAGATGACCAACGCCTGCGCGATGTTCCCAATGTACCAAACACCTTTCTCGGTGACGGCGTTGGCCTCTTCCGGCATCACATCCGTGGCGGACATCCCGGCTGGCGCACGTATCGGTTTCGGTCCTGCCGGTTCCACATCCGACACTTATTTCCCGCGCATGATGAAAGAGCTGGGCGTTGAGTTTGACCGCCGCAACGGTGGTTGGTCCGACCTTGGGGGCCAGCTTCAGGATGGTCTGCTTGATGTGATTGCGTTCGCAGCCGGTGTTCCGGTTCCTGCGGTGTCCCAGCTTGAAGTTCAAACCAAAGTGAACATCATCGAGTTCACCGAAGCAGAGCAGGCGCAGATTATGGCGGCGTTCCCTGTATCCCAGTTTGACATCGCAGCTGACACTTACACCACGCTCGAGGCGCCAGCCCGTTCTGTGTCGATGTGGAACTTTGCGATCGCCAACTGTGATCTGCCTGAAAGCTTCGTGACGGCAGTGGTGGAGGTCGTCATGTCCGACAATGAGCGTATGCAGGGCATCCACCGTGCGGCACGCTCCACTCTGCCAGAGAACTGGGACAAGAACACAGTGATGATGTGGCACCCCGGTGCGGCTGCTTGGTTCACCGAGAACGCAGGCGCTGAGATCCCAACCGACATGATCTACGGCAACTAATCGATCACCGGCGGCGCGCTGATATCGGCGCGCCGTCATCTATTTAGACCCATCAGCGGCGTTCATAAGCCGCTTGATCGACAAAACAATCAGACAATTTGCAATACGCCACCGTCCCTAGAGGAAGCGTGGTCGCAGGGGGGGGACCATGGTTCACGAGGCAACACAAGCAGATGATGATCTCATTGCCGAAGGCGTCGACGAAGAGCCGATCGAAGCAAACCGACGTTTGTTCGATGGCTGGCGGCTTCAGTTGATCGCAAGCATCGGCGCTCTTTATGCGCTTTTTCACATGGCGGCACTCAACGGTGTGTCTATTTCCTCCTACACAGGTGTGACGATTCCGCTGCTTCCGCAGTTTCCAATGGAGACGTGGAATTTCCGCATTTTACACATCGCAGGTGCCCTTGCCTTGGGCTTTTTGATGTACAACGCCATGGTGTTCTCGGACAAGGACGAGCCTGAAGCCAAAGGCCCATGGGACAAGATCTGCTTTCTGCTGATGATCCCTGCCACGGCCTCGCTTTTTGTGGCCTTCTATTTCGCGCTCGTCATTGCAGGGGGGGAATTGCCTCAGATGGGCGGCTTGACCACCTGGCCCGCTTTCGCAGGCACCCCAATTTACAACCAAGAGGTCTGGTATTTCGGAATTCCCCTGTTGATCGCCACGTTCGGTGGCATTTTCATGGGCTGGTTAGAACGCGCCCCGCGCAATCGCTACCGCGCCTCTGATATCCTGCTTGCCATCTGCGCCTTTGCTGTCGCGGTCTACCTGATCTCGATCTACGGCACCGCAGCCCGCAATTCCGTTGGGACTCAATTCGTGCCGATTGGCGTCGCGTTCGCAGCCACCGCAGGTGCTGCGCTGATCTTAGAGCTAACCCGCCGCGTTGCAGGCCTTGCCCTTGTGATCATCACCGGCGTGTTCTTAGTCTATACCTTCACTGCCCACTTACTGCCCGGTATTCTGGCGGTTCAGAACGCCTACGACTGGCAGCGGTTCTTTGGGTTCGTCTACACAGACGCAGGGATCCTAGGGCCAACCACAGCGGTGTCGTCGACCTATATCATCCTGTTTATCATCTTTGCAGCCTTCCTTCAGGCGTCCAAAGTGGGTGACTATTTCATCAACTTCGCTTTCGCGGCTGCTGGCCGTGCCCGGGGCGGGCCAGCGAAAGTAGCAATCTTTGCGTCGGGCCTTATGGGCATGATCAACGGCACCTCTGCGGGCAATGTTGTGGCTACGGGCTCGCTGACGATCCCGCTCATGAAAAAGGTCGGTTACAAGCCGAAAACCGCAGGCGCGATTGAGGCCGCTGCCTCCACCGGAGGGCAAATCATGCCGCCGATCATGGGCGCCGGTGCCTTCATAATGGCCGAAATAACAGGCATCCCCTATCAGGAAATTGCCATTGCCGCGATCATACCTGCGATCCTGTACTTTGTTTCCGTCTATTTCATGGTCGATTTCGAGGCCGCGAAACTAGGCATGCGTGGCATGCGAGAGGACGAACTGCCAAAGCTCGGCAAGCTGGCCCGCCAGGTCTATTTGTTTTTGCCGATTATCATTCTTATCGTGGCGCTCTTTGCGGGGTATTCGGTCATTCGGGCTGGTACTCTCGCCACCATCGCGGCGGCTGTCATCAGCTGGATGCCGGTGCTCATGGTTCGCCTGTTTCCCAACAGCCTACCGGATGCTGCCGTTTCTGGCATGGGCCCACGTCAAATCTGGCGCGCATTTGAGCTGGCCGGCGTCATGTCGATCCAGATCATCGCGGTGTGTGCCTGTGCGGGTATCATCGTGGGCGTTATCTCATTGACCGGTGTGGGCGCACGCTTCTCTTCTGTTCTTTTGGATCTCGCTGGTGTGAGTCAGCTGCTTGCGCTGTTCTTTGCGATGTGTATCGCCATCCTGCTGGGCATGGGCATGCCAACAACCGCCGCCTACGCGGTTGCGGCCTCTGTGGTTGCTCCGGGTCTGGTGCAGCTGGGCATTCCGCAGCTGACTGCGCATTTCTTTGTGTTTTACTTTGCGGTTGTATCGGCGATCACACCGCCGGTGGCCTTGGCCAGTTACGCAGCAGCAGGTATCTCAGGGTCCAATCCCATGTCCACCTCTGTGGCCAGCTTTAAGATCGGCATCGCCGCGTTCATTGTGCCCTTTATGTTCTTCTACAACTCGGCGTTGTTGATGGATGGTACATGGTACGCAGTGGGTCGCGCAGGGATCACGGCGGTATTCGGAGTGTTCTTGTTGTCGGGCGGTGTTCAGGGTTGGTTCATGGGTCAACGTTCGGCATGGTTCATCCGCCTGGCGCTGATGGTGGCTGCGTTGTTCATGATTGAGGGTGGTCTGATTACCGACGTGATTGGCATCGGCTTCGTCGTCGCAGCGTATCTGATTCAAAAGGTGTTTCGCCCCAATCCAGATGCGCCCATCCCGGTAAGAGGATCAGACTAAGACACTTCAATGGTCGCCCTTTTGGGGCGGCCCATCTGTGTATTTGCGCGCCGGGATTGTCAGGGCTTGTTGGGTTCATTTTAGATGCTTGGGCGGTTCATGTTTTTCCTTTCTTTGGTCCGCGCGCTTTGACACTCGCAAATGCGCGGTAAATGGATCTCGGGCCATGCTCATTTATACCGGGTTCCATGTCAGCCAAAGGCCTGCGCGTATGCAAGAGAGTATCGCCGATTATGAAGCGAAATGGGCCGCTGAGAGTGACGCCTAGTCACGTTTGGCTACATGGATTTGATTGTTCGGAGCGCGACCACGCGACTTGTGCCGGATCGCAGACGCGCCATCCAGGCGAAACGGCTTCAACAGTCTGAAAATCTGCCGTCGTGTCAGGCCCAGCATGTTCGCCGCGTTGTCGACGCTCAGCCGACCATCATCGACCTGCGCCAGCACTTCAACGCGGTTCAACTCGCGCTCGCTCATCCATTGGCTGGCAGGCGATTTGCAAAGCAAATCTGCCGAGAAGCATCACCCATCCCATGTCCAATCTCCCGTTGCTCTTTTGAACAAGAGAGTGACAATTCCTGAATTGCACAGGGGTGACATTATCGCTTTGCGGTGTGAACTCACGCTGAAGCGCAATTTCTATGGGTTCAGTTTATCTGGATCATGGTTCACCCTCCATCAGCTTTGTGCGGAACACTTCTGCAGGCGTCTGATACCCCAGACATTTGCGGGGCGTTGCGTTGAGGCGGTCGCAAATCGATCTCAAATATCGATTTGTGAACGCCGTGGGATCGGACTTGCGGGGGAGGTATCGGCGCAGGCGGTTGTTGGTGTTCTCGACACTGCCTTTCTGCCACGGCGCAGACGGATCACAGAACCACGGATCCGCACCAAGCCCATCTTTCATGTGCTGCCAAGCGCTGAACTCAGTGCCTCGGTCAAAGGTGATGGATTGACGTGCGTGCGCAGGCAAGGATGACAAGCCATCGACCAGGCCTTCCATAACTGGCTTAGACTGTCTGTCAGGATTTTTTAGAACGACAGCAAATCGGCTGACGCGCTCGACCAAAGAGGTGACATTGGCTTTGCCAAACTCCTTGCGGAACATGACCAGATCGCACTCCGCCTTACGGCAGATTGCTTTGCAATCGCCTATCGGGCAGCGAATGGCCGAACTCAGTGCGATCCGCAATAGCTTCAGGACGGTGTTTGATGGCCAATTCAACAAGGAACTGGCTTCCATAGTGCTTGCGCATGCCGCGCGGCCTGCGGTTGCGCCGATGTCGCGGCACAAACGATCTGCGATTCCCGACACGAGTGTCTTCGCATATCGCCAGCCGGCAATCTTTCGGCGCTCGTGCAAGCTCAGGTGGGGGTAGCAGCGGCCCATAACTTAACTCCATGCAATTCAGTACCTTGGTACAAAATTTGCACTTCGTTTGTGAATCCACCCCGTTAAGTCAGTATTTTAACATAACGAACCTTATGGTAATTTAATGGAGATGCCGGGCACATTCTAAACTGATGGATTGGATGCCCCTCCTGCTGGTTCATTATGGAACTGTCCGAGTCACTATGGTTCGGCGGTATTGCAGGAGAAACAAATGTCAGAAGTACTTATTATTGGTGTCGACTTGGCCAAGCGCGTTTTTCAAGTCCACGGCGCTGATGCCGCAGGCAAAGTCTTATACCGTAGAAAGCTGAGCCGGCCTCAGTTCAACAAATTTCTAAATGAACACCCGAGTTGCATTTTTGCGATGGAAGCGTGCGCGTCCGCTCATCATTGGGGGCGTGAAGCGCTTGCTGCAGGTCATGAGGTTCGATTGGTACCGGCGCGATATGTGAAACCTTTTGTCAAACGCCACAAGAGTGATGTTGTCGATGCAGAGGCCATTACAGAAGCCGCGATGCGTCCCTCAATGCGCTTCGTCCCAGTGAAAGCCCCGGAACAGCAAGCACAGGCGATGTTGTTTAGGACGCGGGAATTGTTCGTGCGGCAGCGCACCCAGCTCATCAATTCGCTTCGCGGATACTTGGCGGAGTTTGGGATTGTGCTGCGGCTACGCATTCGGAACGCTG
>JBGCEM010000185.1:0-3837 GCA_045106335.1 Paracoccaceae bacterium
TTCTCAAGGTTCGAAAAACTCGACGTGATGTATCGCGCGTTCCTCAACTTCGCTCTCATCGTGGACATGATCAAGTGTTAGCAGGCCCTAAAACAACAGGCCCAATCACGGGGATCGGGCCTGTTTTTGTCGTCTCAAAAAGACGTGTTACTTCCCAGGTAAAGATCCCGAGCCATGGCCCGACATGCCGCCCGAGACTTCTTCGGTGGATTCTCCGCTAAGCTCTTCGGGCAGGACCAAGTTCAGCACAATCGCGATCAGCGCGGCCGGCAACAGCCCCGACGTCATCAAGATTCGCAGCGTGTCTGGCAGGTATTGCACCGCTTTGGGATCCAGCTGCAGACCTAAGCCAATGGACAGCGCAATCGCAAAGATCACCATGTTGCGACGATTCCAGGTCACATCTGACAACATCGAAATGCCCGCGGCAACGACCATACCAAACATGACAATTACGCCGCCGCCCAGGACCTCAATCGGGATCGTGCGGATCACCGCGCCGACCTTGGGCACCAAGCCACACACGATCAAGAACAGCGCGCCGATGGTGACAACATGGCGGCTCATCACGCCCGTCATGGCAATCAGGCCGACATTCTGGCTGAACGAGGTGTTGGGAAATCCACCAAAAACACCTGCCACAGCCGATCCAATGCCATCTGCATAGGTCGCGCCTTCGATTTCCTTATCGGTCGCTTCACGGCCCGCACCACCTTTGGTGATGCCCGACACGTCACCTACAGTTTCCACGGCAGACACAAATGCCATCAAACAGAAACCCACGATGGCGGCGATGCTGATCTCAAACCCGTATTTGAACGGCGATGGGAAGGCGATGGGTGCTGCGCGGTTCCAACTGGTCGAAATGCCCTCAATCGTGACCATGCCCATGGCCATTGCGTAGAAATACCCAACCACGATGCCGATCACTACGGCAGACACGGCAAGCATTCCTTTGGCGTAGAATTTCAGCCCCAACGTCACCAAAATCACGACCAAAGCCGCCGACCAGTTCAACAAGCTGCCATATTCGGGGCTGTTGATCGCAGGCACACCGCCCGCTGCGTATTGAATGCCGACTTTGACCAGCGCCAGACCAATCATTGTCACCACAAGCCCGGTCACCAAAGGCGGCAATGCAAAGCGGATGCGCCCGATAAATGTGGCAATAACCGTATGGAACAGCCCGCCGATCACGACACCGCCGAACAAAGCTGGCAGCGCCTCGACACCTTTGCCCGCCACCAGCGGGATCATGATCGGAATGAACGCAAAGCTGGTGCCTTGCACGATGGGCAGACGCGCGCCCACGGGACCAAAACCGATGGTTTGAAACAGCGTCGCAATCCCTGCAAACAGCATCGACATCTGGATCAGATAGGTCATGTCTGGGAAGCCTTGTGCCCCCGCATCCGAGCCAAAGCCAAAGCCAGCCGCACCCGCGATAATAATCGCCGGTGTCACGTTGGACACAAACATCGCCAAAACGTGCTGAATACCCAAAGGCACAGCGCGGTGCAGTGCGGGTGTGTAATTCGGATCGCGCAGCTGTTCTGGCGTCCCTATTGATGTGTCAACCATATGGTCATCTCCCCTGTGTTGTCCCTATCCAGCCCCGCGCTGGGTTTGCGTTTTAGTCCAGTTCGATGTGATACGGGGTCTCGAACCAGTGTTCTTCCAGATTTGCGCCCGTCCCGATGCGGTCGATCACGGCAAACAGTCCCGGCTGGGCCAGCGGTGTCAAAACCCCGTGCCACGTGCCGCGATGAAAGTTGATGACCTGACCGGGCGCGCTTAGAAACGCCTGCGGCAGACCCGGTGCGCCATTCTGATCAGGGGCGACGATCACCAAAAACCCATGTTCTGACATAGGAATAAAGGCTTGCGATCCGTCCGGGTGGCGCTCCATCATCTCTAAACTTAGGGGCAAGCTGCGCGGCTCTGCCTGAAACAAGCTCAGCCCCGCCTGCCCGTCCGAAAAATCCAAGCGCGCGCGGTCATGAAAACGCCCGCACAGCCCTTGATTGATGATCTTGTCCGGCGCACCAGTGGTGTCGATCACATCGCCAAACGCGGCAAAGGCGTATTGGGTGATAGGGTGGGCAGAGATCACGCGGGTCATTGTGCGAAAAGGTCCAATAAACGGAACTGTGCAATACGCTCAACTTGGCGGCAAGCCTCGGCCAATTCTGTGTCGCGGTCATTGTCCAGACGGGTGTGGAAGGCCTGCAAGATGGAAGCCTTGGTGTGATCGCGCACTGCGATGATAAACGGAAATCCGTGCCGCGCGACATAGGCTGTGTTTAGCGCTTGGAAGGTGCTACGCTCTTCATCGCTCAGTAAATCCAAGCCCGCACCCGCTTGTTCGGACGTGCTTTCCGCGGTCAGTTGCCCGGCTGCTGCAAGCTTTCCGGCCAGATCCGGGTGCGCGCGCAAGACCTGTAATCGCTGATCTATGCTGGCGCGACGAAACACCCGGGCCAAAGCCTGGTGAATGCCAAGTGCTGTGTCATGGGTCGGGCCCAGCTCGCCGTCAAATGCGCCTTCGGCAATCCAAGGCGAATGTTCAAAAATCCCGCCAAAATTCTGCACAAATTCCGCGCGCGACATGCTCGACGGCGTCAGGCGATCTTGGGGCGGATGTGTCTGCTGCCAATGCTGCGCGATCTCAAGCCGCGTTGCGAACCAAACGCCCTCATGGCTGAGCATATGATCCAAGAGCCTTCGCAGTGCTGCCGCCCGCCCAGGCCGTCCAATCAAGCGGCAATGCAGGCCAATTGACAGCATCTTGGGCGCACCGGCCACGCCTTCGCGGTAGAGCACGTCAAAACTGTCTTTGACATAGGATTCAAACTGATCGCCGGTGGTGAACCCCGCCTGGATCGCAAAGCGCATATCGTTGCAATCCATGGTATAGGGCACGATCAATTGCGACCTCTCGCCGATCGGAACCCAATAGGGCAAATCGTCCGCGTAACTGTCGGCAATATAGTCAAATTGCCCCGTCTGCGCCGCCAATCGCACCGTGTTGTTCGAACAGCGCCCCGTATACCACCCGCGCGGAGCCGTTCCGGTGACCTCAGTATGCAGTGCGATGGCTTGGGCGATTTGGGCGCGCTCTTCATCCTCGGGCATGTCTTTATGCTCGATCCATTTCAAACCGTGGCTGGCGATTTCCCAGTTCGACGCAATCATCGCCGCGACTTGTTCGGGTGCCCGCGCAAGGGCCGTGGCCACGCCGTACACCGTTACAGGCAAGTCATTCAGCAAGCGATGCACCCGCCAAAACCCGGCCCGCGCGCCATATTCGTATAGCGATTCCATGTTCCAATGGCGCTGACCGGGCCATGGGCTGGCCCCGGTGATTTCGGACAAAAACGCTTCGGACGCCGCATCGCCATGCAGGATGTTGTTCTCGCCGCCCTCTTCGTAATTTAGCACGATCTGAACCGCGATCCGCGCGTTCCCAGGCCAGTTTGCCGCAGGCGGCGTGGCACCATATCCGGTCATATCACGAGGGTAACGTATCACATTCGGGTCCTTTTTTGCTTAACAATCCCCTAAACCAAAACAATCCGTTTTGTTTTCAAAAAATAAGCGAAAGACTGTTTCGCAGCCTATCTTTGCCCCTCCCGCAGTTTTGCGCCTATATGACCGGCGACATATCAATAGGAGTGCTGAAATGAGTGGCTATCTGACAACGCATGTTCTGGATACCGCGCGCGGATGCCCGGCCCAGGGGATTTTGATCACCTTGTACCGGGTTAGCGGCAACAGCCACCGCAAAATCGCAACAGCTGTGACCAATGCCGATGGGCGCACGGACGCCCCGATCCT
>JBGCEM010000186.1:0-5365 GCA_045106335.1 Paracoccaceae bacterium
CGCCGCGAAGAGATACAAAGACCTCTGGAAATGTTTGGCACGTGGCGAAACGCAAAGCGGCCAATTCAAATGGCATCATCGGGACGGCAGTCATGTCTGGATGCAAGCAACCTACACACCCATTGTCGACGGCAATGGCGTTGTCTTCAAAGTGGTGAAATTTGCCACGGACATCACCGAACAAAAACAGATCGAGCTGGTAAATCTGCGCAAGACTACCGGGTTTGAGAACTCTTCTTCTGCGATGATGACCGTCGACCGCGATTTTGTCGTGATGGATATCAATCAGTCCACCGTTGAACTGATGGCGCGCAGTGCCGAGGTGTTCGCAGAGGTCTGGCCCGATTTCAAGCCAGACGAGATGATTGGATCCTGTATTGATCAATTCCACAAGAACCCCGCGCATCAGCGCGCAATGCTGTCTGATCCTGCCAATCTGCCATGGAAGACCGACATCACGATTGGCGACTTCAAATTTGCCCTGAATGTGGGCGGCATTTTTGACGATGCAGGCGAATATGTTGGCAATATGCTTGAATGGGATGATGTGACCGAGGAGCGGATGAATGCCGGCGTGCTCAGCGCGCTTGACCGTTCCACGCCAATCATCGAGTTCACGCCTGGGGGCATCATCACAGGTGCAAACGATAATTTCCTGAATGCGATGGGCTATACACTTGATGAAATCAATGGGCGGCATCACCAGATGTTCTGTGATCCGGAATACGTCGCCTCGGACGATTACACTAAGTTTTGGGAGGAGATCGCCGCTGGCGTGCCACAAAGTGGCGAATTCAAACGCATTAGCAAAGATGGTTCGGACATTTGGATCCAAGCCACCTATAATTCGATTGTCGACGGCAACGGCGATGTCTTTAAGGTCGTTAAATTTGCCAATGATATCACCAAACAGATGGAAATGCGCGAAATTGCGCAGCGCTTGTCAGTCGTTGCCAATGAGACTGACAATTCCGTTGTGATCACCGACGCCAAAGGACGGATCGAATATGTGAACCCAGGTTTCACTAAGATGAGTGGGCATCATCTCGAAGAGTGCATCGGCAAAACGCCGGGGTCCATTTTACAGGGTGAATTGACCGACCCAGATACAGTCGCGCGCATACGACAAAAGCTTGATAGCCACGAACCGTTCATGGATGAAATCATCAATTACAATAAGGATGGTGTTGGATACTGGATTTCTCTGGTAATCAACCCGGTCTTTGGGTCCAACGGAGAACTGGAACGGTACGTTTCTATCCAGACCAACATTACAAACACTAAACGGGAGCAACTGGCCTTTAACGGACAACTCGACGCGATCGGCCAAGTTATGGCGAAGATCGAGTTCGAGCCAGACGGTACGATCGTGACCGCAAACGAAAACTTCTGCGCATCTGTTGGGTATGAACTAAGCGAGATCAAAGGTCAGCACCACCGCATTTTCTGTGAAAGCAAGTTTACCGAATCCGCTGATTATGCCGCGTTCTGGGAAAAATTGCGTAGTGGTGAGAAAGTGGTTGGCAAGTTCATACGTTTGAATAAGCTGGGTGAAGAGGTTTGGCTTCAAGCCACTTATAGTCCGATCTTCAATGAAGAAGGACATGTCATCAAAGTGGTGAAATTTGCCACCAATATCACGACAGAGGTCGAGTTGGAGAGAGAGGTGAGCCGGATCGCCGCCGGTTTTGTCAATAACTCTGCGTCAATCTCAGAGCAGGCGCAAAAAGTGGCACAGGGCGCACAGACTTTGGGATGCACAACCGAAGAGATCAGCGCTTCGGTCGAGGAGCTCAGCGCGTCCATCGATTCAATTGCGCAAAACAGCGTCGCCTCAGACAGCATCGCACAAAAAACTAAATCCGAAGCCGATATCGGATCACAAGCAATTGTGCGATCAATTGAGGCGATGGATCTGATCAATGCCTCATCAGATGAGATCAGCGAGATCGTTAAGGTTATCGGCGAGATCGCGGGTCAGACCAATATGCTAGCCTTCAACGCCGCAATCGAAGCGGCTCGAGCAGGCGAACACGGTCTTGGTTTCTCGGTCGTGGCCGATGAAGTGCGCAAACTTGCAGAACGCTCGTCACAAGCCACAAAGGAAATCACCAAATTGATCAATGAAACTGTTAAACGTGTTGCGATGGGCAGCGAAGTGTCCCGTGAGGCAGGCGCTGCATTTACCAAAATCCTGACAGGCATTTCGGAAACGACAGATTCGATTGCGCAAATTTCCGTCGCAGCCACCGAACAGCAAACAGCAGCCCGTGACGTTTCAGAGGCGATCCAGAGCATCGTGAGTGCCTCCGAAGAGTCAGCCATTGCGTCGGATGCCATTGCATCGGCGACCGAGGCACTCAGCTCTGGCGCGCGCGAATTGAAGGCCGAAGTCAGTAAGTTGGGGGCCTAATGTCACAAACAAGTAAGGTGCTCACCACTGAGCCAGAGGGTTCTCTGAACGACGTTGATTTCGCCAAGCTGCGCGATATCGTCCATGAAACGACAGGCATCACCATCGCCGAAAACCGCAGGAGCATGATGTTTAGCCGGTTGCAACGCCGGCTGCGCGAAACGGGGGAGATGACCTTCGGTGCTTATATTTCTCGTGTTTCTTCAGATCCTGTTGAAATGCAGGAACTGACCAATCGCATTACAACCAACGAGACCTATTTTTATCGCACCCCCCGGATCTGGTCACACTTCAGGGATACTACGATCCCCGAACTTCTTGCCAATAAAAAGCCCGACAAGATGAGGGTTTGGTCTGCCGCCGCTTCTACTGGCGAGGAGGCATATACACTTGGTGTGATACTTGAGGATGTGCGCCGTTCCAATCCGACGTTCGAGTATTCCGTCTTAGGCACTGACATCTCGTCGCGTGTGATCGCAATCGCACAAGAAGGTCGCTATGTGGGCCGACCGGTTGCGCGGTTTCGTAAAGAGGACCCAACACTTTTCTCAAAATACATGGTCGGCAACGACGACGATGGCTATCGCGTGACACAAAATATCAAACTACGGATCACATTTAAACTCCATAACCTGCTGAAACGGATAAAGTCGGTGGGCCCTTTCGACACGGTCTTCCTGCGGAATGTTCTGATTTATTTCAGCCATGAGGACCAAAACCGAATTCTGGCAAATATCCATGAAAACATGCGCCCCGAGGGCACGTTGATTATCGGGGAAAGCGAGACTCTCAAAGGTCTGGACTGCGCTTTTGAGGCGGTCGCCCCCTTGATCTATCGACCCACTGGGCGCGGCCCCAAGGCGACATTGTGACAACCGAAAAACTTCATGTCACGATCGGCCAAGTAAAAGTTGCCAAAGCTGGCCAATCGCTGCATGCAATCCTTGGATCCTGTATCGGGATCGGTTTTTTGTTTGCCGAACGTGGTGTTTACGGGCTTGCCCATTGCTTGCTTTCAAAATCACAGACACAGGCCACGGGATTGAGCGGAAGGCATGTCGACTCAGCGATTTCTTCCTTGTCCTCCATGATGTCGCTAACCCCAGCGGATAGACGCAAGGTTGGAGTCTTTTTGGCCGGAGGCGCAAATATGACGATGCCAGATGACACCGACCCTAAGCGCCTTGTGGGCCAGGTAAACTCTGCCTTTGCCCTGAAGACGCTCAAGGAAGCGGGATTTCGCATCAGATACGATGATCTTGGCGGCAATACGGGACGACAGGTGACAATCAATTGCAATGACGGCACCTACGCCATCGCTAAGATTCCACGTTTGGGAGGTTAACGTCAATGTCTATGGCTGACCCCGATACGCCAGCAAATGTATCAAGACAGGTTCTGGTTCCGCCCCCGTCCGTTCCACGAGAGGACGAACAACAATCGACGCAAACAACAACCTATGGCTCCTTCTGGATCAACCGGTCGGAGTTTGCTCTTCCCGTCGACACCATAAGGGAGATTGTTACTGAACCAGATGAAATTATCTCCGTTCCACTGTCCGCTCCCTTCTTGAAAGGTCTGTTCAATATAAGAGGAATGACCATTCCTATTGTCGATCTGCACCAACTGTTTGAACTGCCTCCAAGCGACTGCACCGAAGTCTCCGGGGACAAACGTAAAGTCGCTATTGTGGAAAACGGCGATCAGTGTGTCGGCATCATGTTCGATACCGTGGGGGAAGTGTTAAAAAACCCGGTTTGGGCTGGTGTGAACCTGCAAACGACGTCCACTAACGTTAAAGGTGGCATCATCAATGGTGTGCTGTCGTTGGAGCTAGGCAACAGGACCGTACTGAGTATCGACCCTGGCACCCTATTTGGTTTGGATAACGTGCCACACGTCAGGACTGCAAAGTCCAAGTCGGCGCAAAGTGACCCCTTGAAAAAACGGCGTAGCAGTTTGGTGTTCGAAGTTGGTCATTCGAAATGCGCGGTTGACCTGCGCTATATTCACGAAGTTCTAGATATGCCAATAATAGACGGTTCGTGGCTTAGAGGGGACGCAACAATCGGCACCGTGACCTTGCGCGGCACGATAATTCCGGTGGTGGATTTTAAAAGTTATATGGGCGACGAGCCTGTGTTTTCGCTGGATGATAGCGTTTTGAGCCAACGCAAGCTTGTCATCATCAAAACCAACAGCGGTTTGGTCGGCTTGATGGTCTATTCGGTTGACAGCATCATCCAGTTTTTCGAACACGATGTGTCACTTTTTGCGAAACTGGCATTTCTGCGCAGCAATGTTGTGAAAGGATGTCTGTTCGGAAAAAACAAGGAAGAGGTAATGTTGCTTGATCACAACGAACTGGTTGCTGACCCTGATTTGGACGGCTTGGCAAAGACCTGCAGGGAAATACAAAATGGCCCTAAGACAGTGGCAAATGAAACTAAAAAATCAGCTTTGGCTAAGCGCAAGGCATTTGTTCTCTTTTCGCTAGGCGGTTGTTTTTCAATGGACACCAGTTATGTGACCGAAGTCATCAACAGGCCGGAGACCCTGTTGCAGCCGTCTTTCGGTTCGAACTTCGTAGAAGGTATCATTAATTTGCGCGGGGAGCTGATCACCCTATTCAATTTGCGCATGATCTATGGGATGGCCACGTGTAGTATCGAACAACAAAAAGTACTGATTTTCACCGTTGAAGCGCAGAAATATGCAATTCTAGTAGACTCGGTAGATGAGATCATTTCGGCTACAAGCGACAGAATTTTGCCAAGTTTTGAAATCCAAGGCAGCGCAACGATAGGTCCCACATTCTGGGGAGTATCCAAATTCCTTAGTTTTTCTGTCAAAGGCAATGAAGAGAAATCTGCTAGGATTCTAGATGCTGCTGAACTGGTGGCATATTGCGAGAACATGAGACCGTTTTGATATTGGCGCTATGGCACAATT
>JBGCEM010000187.1:0-3702 GCA_045106335.1 Paracoccaceae bacterium
TCACCTCTTGCAAGGGTTTGAAAAGCTCATTAAGAGCGGCCTAGTCCCCGCGGAGAGGTGCCGGAGTGGTCGAACGGGGCGGTCTCGAAAACCGTTGTGGGTGCAAGCCCACCCAGGGTTCGAATCCCTGTCTCTCCGCCATAATCCCTTATTTTCAAGGGGTTGAAGGTCAAAAGGACTAGGTTTTCATGGTAAAACCTCACTCTGCACAACATCTAGCCTCAATCAACCACAATGACTTGTTGAAAAGATCTGAGAGGGTCAAGTCAGGGGGGCGCAGGACTTCCGACGCGATCCGCTCAAAGTTTGGCTCTGGCCAGCTTTAAGATCAAGCCTTAGACCGGGTGCGTCGAACACCCAAAGCGTTTACCGTGAAAACGCCTGAACCTCTTGCAAGGCATGGTTCAGCTGATTAAGACTGCTGGAGACGCGGGTGTAGCTCAATGGTAGAGCATTTGCTTCCCAAGCAAGTGACGAGGGTTCGATTCCCTTCACCCGCTCCAACGCGACGCTTTGACCATGCCGCCACAGTTGAGCTAATATATTTCCTTTACTTTCTGAGACTTGCCGCAGTCGGCTTATGTTATACGTTACGCTACCTGTCGAAATATGATTGTGTGTAGGTTTACTTGATGAGCGTATCTGCGAATTGGTCGCGCAAATTGCGTTTTAAGACCTTGCCAGTTGCGCCCAACGGTAAATCGTCCACAAACAACACCCGATCTGGAATTTGCCATTTGGCTATTTTGCCCTCGAAGAATGAAAGCAACTCTTCTTCTGAAGGATCAACGCCTTCGGCTGTGACCGCGATCAGAACTGGGCGCTCGTCCCATTTGGGATGTGGCAGACCGATCACGGCGGCATTGGCGAGCTTTGGATGGCCCACAGCGATGTTTTCCAGATCGACCGAGCTGATCCACTCGCCGCCTGACTTGATAATGTCCTTTGAGCGGTCCTTGATGCTGAGGTATCCATCGCTGTCCAGCGTTGCGACATCGCCGGTGTGGAACCAACCGTCATTCAAAGCAGAGCCCGCGTCCATTTTGAAATAGCTGTCTAAAATCCACGGGCCGCGCACCATCAGATTGCCCTGCGCGTCACCGTCGCGGGGCAGTTCAGTGCCCTCATCATCCCAAATCGCCAGCTCGACCCCATAAGGTGGACGGCCTTGATTTTCCCGCAATTTGTGCTGTTCTTCCAAGGGCAGATCGGCGTGTTTCCCAAGGGGAATATTGGCCGAGCCAAGCGGGCTCATTTCTGTCATGCCCCAAGCATGGACCGTGTCGACATTATATGTTTCGCGGAAGGTTTGCATCATGGAAGGCGGACAGGCCGATCCGCCCACGACGGTCCGCTGCAAGCTGTCCAGCTTGGCGCCAGATTTCGCAGCTTCATTCAGCAGGCCCAGCCAGATCGTCGGCACACCAAGGGCAACAGAGACGTTGTGGTTTTCGATTAAATTCACCAACGAGGGCCCATCCAGACCCGGCCCCGGCAGCACCATCTGCGCGCCCGTCATAGCGCAGACATAAGGCGTACCCCAAGCATTCACGTGGAACATCGGCACAACTGGCAGCACCACATCCCGCGCGGACAGCCCCAAACAATCGGGCGTATTGCAGGCCATCGTGTGCAGCAGCGTTGAGCGATGGGAATAGAGCACGCCTTTGGGATTGCCCGTGGTGCCCGAAGTATAGCACAACGACGAGGCGGTCTGTTCACTGATCTGCGGCCAGCTGTAGTCGCCTGGCCCCCCTGCGATCAAATCGTCGAACAGGATCAGTCCATCAATGGCCTCGGACGCGCCCTGATCTTCGCTTTCCATCAGAACAACATGTTTTACAGTTGTTAAATGCGCCCGAACCGCTGCAACCAAAGGCACAAACGTGCGGTCTATGAACAGAACCTGATCTTCGGCGTGGTTCACAATATAGGCAAGCTGATCAGGATGCAGGCGCGGGTTGATCGTGTGACAGACAAAACCGCCGCCCGATGCGCCGAAATACACTTCAAGATGGCGACGATTATTCCACGCGATCGTGCCGCACCGTGCTTGATCGTCCAGCCCCAACTTGCTTAAAGCGGCCGCCAAGCCCCGTGCGTTTTGTTCGACCTGACCCCAATTGGTAATCTCAATGCCGCCACCAGTATTGACCGACACGATTTCGGTGCTGCCATGATACTGCGCGGCATGCACAATTAAGGACGAGATCAAAAGCTCGCCCGCCATCATTTGACCCATCATTGCGCAGTCCTCCCGTATTTCGTTGGCGTACAGTGCCAAGCCCTTGGCAGGCTTGCAACACCTGTTCTTCCGCTTTACGCCCCACAAAATGACCCTACCCTTTCACACCCCGCTTACGCCCGGCCAGCAAATGCAAGCTGGTCTTGATATCGTCCAACCGCTGGCGATGGCGGATCAGGTCAGGTTTTCCGAATTAGATGTGCTGAACCACGTCAACAACGCGGTCTATATGGAGTGGTTTGAACGGCTGCGCGTGCGCTACATACAAGACTGGGGCATTTCGCGCTATGATGGGGCTGCAGATAGCCCGCGCATTGTCATCCGATCTGGGAAGATCCATTATTTACAAGAAATGCGGATGGATGAAATCTATATCGCGACCTGTGGCTGCACAGCCTATCGGACCAGCTCGTTTTCACTGCGCCAGCAATTGTGGTCTGGCGGGACATTGCGCGCAACATTTGACTGTATTTTGGTGATGTTGACGCAAGATGCCAGTGCGAAGTATCACATTCCACCAACAGTTCTTGACTATTTCAAGTCACGCGATGGTGCGTCCTTTGACGCGGTTTAGCGCAAGCTACTGTCCTGCAACGGTGCAAATGCAATGTCGTCAAAACTTATGTCATCGTCGAACTTGACATCTGGCGCTGCGTTTGGATCCAATATCGGGGTGGTTAAAGACCTGTCATCTTGTGAATGAAAGACGATCACATCCTCTCCGATTTCGCTTTGGTTTGAACCCTGGATCGGCACCAGTCTGACGGCCTTTCCGCTTATGTCACGAAGAATTGGGGCTGGTTTCAATTTCGCTTTGTGTTGGGGGCGCAAGACAAACGGGCCTGTGTCGGGTTGTGCCGGGACGCACGCGCGCTTAATTAATTCCAGTTTCATCCGCAAAACAGCATCGACGCCGTCCATAAATGCACGCTTTCCCAAGGGTTCAAGCTGGACAGAGCCCATAAAATTCATATCCAACGTTCCATTTGCCATCCACATTTGTGTGCTTCAAAGTTTGGCGCGTTCAGGGAATACCCCAGCAAGACACAGTATTCGCCCACAAATCGGCGCATTAACCTTGTTATGACAATGGATTTGCGGCGCTAATTGGCAAAGATCATGCCAATATTATGGCACGCAATAGATCACCTGATGCCTAGGGCCAGGTCGGCAAAATCCCGCGTATTTCCAGGGCTTACAGCGTTTTTGATGCAACGCGCGGCATGGATGATCTCACTTGCCGCGCAAAACGCACAGCGCTGCGGGGCAAGTGTATTATAAACGCAAAGCAGGATGATTTTAATTGCGATGTTGTGCCACAAAATCAATTAAAGCCCGGGTAGAGCCATCTTTGTCGGAGGCGTCTTGATCGCCCGTGACCATCGGACCCCAAGCCGTGGCCAGCTCTTTGCCCAGTCCCACGCCCCATTGAGCGTACGAATTGATCCCCAGGATTA
>JBGCEM010000188.1:0-4187 GCA_045106335.1 Paracoccaceae bacterium
TCCGCTGCGGAAACTTGTTTTTTTCGCCGCTCAGGTGCCTTCGCTTCAGTCTTATATCAAAACACTCCGTCGGAATTCTTGCGGCGTTTTATACGTGCGGCTTTTGAAAAAGCGGGTGAAGGCAGAAGAGTGGACATATCCGAGTTCGAACGCGATTTCGGTGATCGTAATAGATGGGTCAAGCAGCAACTCCTCAGCTTTGGACAGGCGCGCATCCGAGACCAACTGGCGGTGGGTTAGTCCCAGATCTGTCAAATGACGCCGATATGAACGGGCACTCATTCCGAAAGCTTTGGCCATTTTGTCCGACAGGCATTCTGCGCTGGTGCAACCGAGATAGGTTTCGAGACAGGCTCGTAACACCGGAGTTTCCGCGTCTTGTGTACTTGCGTTTGCATCGTTGCTTGAAGTGTTGACAACAATTCCATCGTTTCCGTTCACGAGATCATTAATGTCGAAAGCGACACCCATCGTGCGATCACACAGTTCCAACGGCAAATCCTGCCATGCTTCTGGCATGAACGCCTTGGGAACGCGGTGAGAGAGGCGCAGCGCACATGGCAGAATGGGGCGTCCGATGACCTGCTTCACCGCTTGCAGAGCAACGGCGATGTTGTACTGCTGAACAGGCCAATGGTCGGTGAAGTCGGTGGTGCCAGCCGTGCGTAGGAGCCAAACCCTATCTACTTGCCGCTGTGTCAAAAACGATGCGCCATAGAGGATCGATGAGATACGTTGCGCAATGACCTCAAGAGCTTCTACCCCCGTCAAAGTGCTTGGCAGGGCAATATTTGCAACCGATTCTTCGTTTGAACCTGATGTGTCGCCCAAGGACTCGATGAAGTAGGTTGGCTGTTTGATGTACTGGTCAAGCCGAACCATGAACAATTCAGCAGCGCGCAAAGAAATTATGCCAGTTGATTGCGATACCACTGCGCCGGATAGGCCAGCATGTTCCGCCAGCCGTTCCAATTTGGTCAAGGCGAGTGGTGCGGCGTCAAAAAATGGTTGCGCAACAGACGCTTGAACAGATGCAAATCGCGTCATGTCTTAAAGCCCCACGTTCAAAAAATTGAAACGCCACCCAAGTCAAGTAAACGGCGGCGTATGGCCGGAAATGGTAAGCGCCCGAAATAAACTGCGCCTACCATCCTACTACTGTTTGTCTTTAAGGGAAGAAGAAATGAATTTGACGCAAAATGTAAAAAAACTGCGTGTGGTTGCAGCATCGACTCTGACGCTAGTTGCGATGACGTTGCAGGCCGACGCACAGGAGCAACCAAACATTCTGGTTATTTGGGGCGATGACATTGGCCAGTTCAACGTCAGCGCTTACAATAATGGCATAATGGGGTATCGGACACCGAACATCGATCGCCTTGCGGATGAGGGCGTGATGTTCACCGATTGGTATGGTGAGCAAAGCTGCACAGCAGGTCGGGCAGCCTTTATAACGGGTCAGTCTCCGATCCGCTCCGGACTAACAAAGGTTGGTTTGCCCGGTGCCCCGGAAGGTATGGACGAACGTGACCCGACCATCGCTACAGTGTTGAGCGCGCAAGGATATGCCACTGGACAATTCGGAAAAAACCACCTTGGCGACAGAGACGAGCATTTGCCTACCAATCACGGCTTTGACGTGTTTTTCGGCAACCTCTATCATCTCAACGCTGAAGAAGAACCCGAGAATGTGGATTATCCAAGTGATCTGGTAATGTCTGACGGGCGAAATTTCCAAGATGCCTTTGGCCCGCGCGGTGTAATCCGCTCCTCAGCCGATGGCGAAATCGAAGACACAGGTCCATTGACGCGAAATCGGATGGAAACCGTCGACGATGAAACTCTCGTGGCTGCCCTTGGTTTTATGGACACAGCCACAGAACAAGAAAAACCCTTCTTTGTGTGGTGGAATTCGACGCGCATGCATGTTTTCACACACCTCAAGGACGAAAGTGAAGGCGTTACGGGGCAGGGCATCTATGCCGACGGAATGGTTGAACACGACGGTCACGTGGGGCAACTGCTCGACAAGCTTGAAGAGTTGGGCATCGCCGACAACACCATCGTTATGTATTCTACCGACAATGGAGCAGAAACCTTTACCTGGCCCGATGGTGGCACCACGATGTTTCGCGGTGAAAAGAACACCCAGTGGGAAGGCGGCTTTCGCGTACCAACTATGATCAGGTGGCCCGGCGTGACCGAGCCTGGAACAATCATCAATGAAATCGGTGCGCACAATGACATGTTCACCACCATTGCTGGCGCTGTGGGCCAGTCAGGTATCAAAGAGGAACTTCTCAACGGGCTGACAATTGGTGACACCGAGTACAAAGTACATTTAGACGGTTATGACCTTGGTCCCGCTCTGCGAGGTGAAGCAGAATGGCCCCGCAAGGAATTCCTGTACTGGACCGATGATGGGTCGGTTGCTGCCCTGCGCTATAACGATTGGAAGCTGAACTTCCTTATTCAGGAAGCCCATGGTTTCGACGTCTGGTCTGAACCGTTCAAGGTTCTGCGTTTTCCTGAGCTGACAAACCTGCGGATGGACCCATTCGAGCGGGCAAAAGAAGAGGAAGCCATGGGCTATGTCCGTTGGGCAGCCGAGCGTATGTATGTGATCGCTCCGGCTTCAGCTTATGTAGCGCAGTGGTTACAGAGTTTTCAGGAGTATCCGCCACGCCAAACACCTGGCAGTTTCAATCTTGAGAATGTGATGGAAATGGTGATGTCAGGATCCAACCAGTGAGCGCCAGATCTTGACCTGATATTCAAAAGGAAGGCGGCCAGTTTAAACGGCCGCCTTCCTTTCTTGGGGCTTCTTTTTCTGAAAATGTATAGAATTTCCAAATTCCAAAATGCTGACGCTCGATCTAGTTACTCAAATAGCGGTTTGTCCGCTTAGCAGTCATCTAGCCCACAGAGAGTGGAAGTATGGTTCGGCCCATTCCGGACATTCGCGAGATAAACAGACGCTGCAGTGCAGTTTCCCCGAAGCGGACATTGATCGATCGCGCAGCATTTTAGCGGGGCCGATGACCACAATGCGGACGGAGCGGTCATCTGCCGCGCGAGACTGGATGTCCGCTTTTCCAAAAGTATTAGGCTCTGGAACCATTAATCACCGCCACCACAAAAGCAAAACGCCCCGCAGATGCAGGGCGCTTTCAGACTGTTATGAAGTGTCAGGTGCGACGACGACGGGCCATCAGGCCCAACCCGCCAAGCGCTGCCACCAGCAGCGGCAGGGCGGCTGGCACCGGGACCGGCGCAAGCTCGAACACAGGCTGGCCGGAACTATCGTGTATGGTAGTACCCCGGTTGCGCGAATCCTCTTCGTTGTTCGAGCGAAGTGCCGTTGGCCAGCCACCAAAGCCACCGAGCGCCAAAATGTCATTTTGGTCGTCTCGCCTGAATTGAGCATCTGCAAAGGTCACGGTTTTGTCTTCTGAGATGGTAAAGGCATCACCGCGGTCACGGGCGAAAAGGAAAACCCAACCGCCGCCAAGCACATTTCCGGATGGCGAAGACAGAACGTTGACGGTCAACCCACTCCCGTCGTTGGACCCGATCTGCAAGCCGGAAATCGTTCCGGTCACCGGACCCGTAGTTCTTGCGTTTTTCCCTTCAAATGACCAGTTGTAGGTCAGAGCACTTGCACCCGTCGCGGCGACAAGCATTGCCGCAGTAATGGACCCAAAAAGAAACTTTTTCATTATTTAACCCTACGTAAGTCGTGGGACTGTGATCGAAACGCCGATCAATATCAAGCACATTGAAGGATCGGTACATGCGAGGCTTACACTCAAGTTTCACATTCGGATTGCGTACGGGCTGGCTGGATGTTTGGGGTAATCAAATTTTCCGAGTTTTCGTATGAGGACAGTCGCCATAGACGACATTGGCGCACGGTGCAGCATTTTGCAATTTGGGCTCTTCGCGGTCATTAGATCGGTCGCAGCATGTTCGATGGCCAGGTCATCCATCCCTTGCAGGAACGGCCCAGAGCCGACCTCCAACCGGGGGGCGCGATGCTGCGGCCGCAGCCCGCTTTCCGGCCATTCGCTGCGCTAGCAAAATCTCGAGGTCTACGAATGGGAAAATCGCGGACGAAGCCGCCGTTCGCCTTGGCTTGCGCCTGCGAGCGCTATGCGGACTCACCAGACTTTTGCATGCGCGGCTAT
>JBGCEM010000189.1:0-3442 GCA_045106335.1 Paracoccaceae bacterium
CGAGCGATTGATTTTGTGCAACGCTTGCTTGAGGACGGCACGATGACAAGCGATCGGATGTCGCGGGTGTTTGTACATATGATAGCGGACGATGATCTGATGAACGATTTGTCTGTGGCGACCAAAGTTGTGCCTAACGCGGCGTTGATCCTGCAGATGAAAGCGGCAGGTCGGGCAGCAGCGCATAACTTCCTTGATCACCATTTCGACGATTTGAACCAGCGTAGCAGCGTCGATCTGCGCGCGATGTTTCAATAATCGCCAGCCGATTAGCCCTTTGTGATCCATCCACCGCCAAAGATTCGGCTGCTTGAGCGGTCGTAAAACACGCAAGCTTGCCCGGGCGAGATGCCGTTTTCTGCTGCGATCAATTCGACAATACCAGTTGTTGACGAGGTTGGGCGCAAAATCGCATCGGTCGGTGGGCGCGTCGAGCGGACTTTGACCGCCAAGGGCCATTCGGACTGCGACATGAGGTCCACATCCCCCAGCCAATTGATTTCCGCGACAGGCACAGTCGCAGTGGCCAACATATCGCGCGGGCCGACCACGACTTGGGCGTTGCCCGCGTCCAGCTTCACAACATAAAGAGGATCCTCTAAGCCCCCGATTCCCAAACCGCGGCGTTGCCCAATCGTATAGTTGATCACACCAGCATGCGTGCCAAGCACCCGCCCATCCGCATGTACAATGTCGCCGGGCGCCTCGGCCTCGGGGCGCAGTTTGCGAATAACGGCGGCATAATCACCATTGGGCACAAAACAAATATCCTGGCTGTCGGGTTTGTCGGCAACGCGCAGGTCATATTTCGCGGCAAGCGCGCGTGTCGCGTCCTTGGACGGAAGATGTCCCAGTGGAAATCGCAAGAAAGCCAACTGCTCTGGCGTGGTCGAAAACAAAAAATATGACTGGTCGCGATTGGCATCTGCAGCCGAGTGCAGCTCTGGCCCTGCGGCCCCCATTTTGCGTTGTATATAGTGTCCCGTCGCCATGCAGTCGGCATCAAGGTCCTTGGCTGTTTCCAAAAGGTCTTTGAATTTCACCCGTTCATTGCAGCGGATACAAGGCACAGGGGTGGCACCCGCCAAGTAACTATCGGCAAACTCGTCAATTACGGCATCTTTGAATATATTTTCATAATCAAGCACATAATGCGGAAAATCCATGTCTTCAGCCACGCGGCGCGCGTCATGGATATCGACTCCCGCACAGCAAGCGCCCTTTTTGGCCAAAGCCGCCCCATGATCATAAAGCTGCAACGTCACGCCAACGACATCATAACCTTCGTCTTTCAACATGGCTGCCACAACAGAACTGTCCACGCCGCCAGACATCGCCACAACGACCCGAGTGTCACCGGGCGCCTTGGCAAATCCAAGTGAGTTCAACGCTGATTGATCGTGTGACTTCGAATCAAGCATAAGGTGTCTCCGGCAAACTAGGCAGAAATATAGGAAAATCGTTCCTATTCTCAAGAGGCGGGTTCACTTCGCCTTAAGGTCCAAAGTGCACATTATCCACACTCAAAAGAGTGGATAAGTGTGATGTATCTTAAAAAAGTTGAAGGACCGCGTGCGGTCACGTTACCAGATGGGCAAATCATGAGTCGGGCAGATCTTCCGCCCGATGGAACGCGGCGCTGGGTCGTTTCACGCAAAGTGGCTGTTGTACGCGGCGTGCTCTACGGGTTGATCTCGCAAGAGGAAGCGTTGGAAAAATATGATCTATCTGATGAAGAGTTTACCAGCTGGATAAAGGCGGTTGCGGACTTCGGTGAAGAAGCTTTAAAAGCCACGTCGGTGCAAAAGTATAGACAACCATAGGTAATCGTCTATTTATTGTATCAGATTAACGGGGGCTTAACTCTTTTCTAGGAGAACCTAAGAAACACCGAATTAACCTTATCGGAGCTGATACATATGCGTGTTCTTCTTGTTGAAGATGATCCGACGACCTCAAAAAGCATCGAATTGATGCTGACACATGCCAACCTGAACGTGTACGCGACCGATTTGGGCGAAGAGGGAATCGACCTGGCCAAACTTTATGACTACGATTTGATCCTTTTGGATCTGGGACTACCAGACATGAATGGTCACGAAGTCCTGCGGCAGCTCCGTTTGGCACGCATCGAAACGCCTATACTTATCTTGTCCGGTGCGGATGATACAGAAAACAAGCTGAAAGGCTTTGGTTTCGGCGCGGATGACTATCTGACGAAACCATTTCATCGTGAAGAACTGGTGGCGCGGATCCATGCGATTATTCGCCGATCAAAAGGCCATTCTCAGTCTGTCATCGAAACGGGTGAGATTTCTGTCAATCTGGACGCCAAAACTGTCAGTGTTGAAAACAAGACCGTGCATTTGACGGGAAAAGAATATCAAATGTTAGAGCTTCTGTCGCTGCGCAAAGGAACAACGCTGACAAAAGAGATGTTCTTGAACCACCTATACGGCGGTATGGATGAACCGGAACTGAAGATTATTGATGTCTTTATTTGTAAGTTGCGTAAAAAACTCAGCAATGCAACAGGCGGTGCGAACTACATCGAAACCGTTTGGGGCCGTGGCTATGTCCTGCGGGACCCAGAACCTGCAATGATGGATGAAACACAGTTGGCCGTCGGCGCCTAAGACATTCTACGCTTGTAGGATTTAAGTGGGATCTGGCAACGTCGCAATTTGTGGCATTTGTTCGACTTGCCTTCTGAATTTTGGGATCTGTTCAGCAGCCTTTGGATAAACCAGGGTTCAAATGAGACCGCTTGCCTTGTGTGTGAAGGACAGACGTTGGTCTGACCACATTTCTATAGTGCGTTTGTCGGGTCATGCGCTTTTTTCGTTGCTTTCAGCACCAAGCCGCCGGGAACCACCACGCAGATGTGTCGGGGTCAACCCCGATGTGTGATGCATGCTGGTCATAACAACCCATGCGTCGAGGCGCTTAAGATCCGCTGCAGGTTGCATGACAGTTTGCGCGGACGTTGTGAACAGCAGGCCTTGGGTGGCCTTCTTTTTCCAGTCGGCCATGCGAGCGATCTCTGGGTCCAAGTTGAAAACGAGACGGAATTGTTCCACAGACCGCTGTCATTCCGGCAATTTGGCTGCGGTGGATAGCGTGTTTTTGAAAGATGGGCCGGCCACATACTGTGCATGAATGGCGGGCGACGCTGTCTTTTCAAAGCCGGGCCGCGGATCTTAAAAGCGGCTCTGAGGCCGTCTGTAAGCGGTGGCTGGAGCGCACTGAATCTTTAAAGCATTTCGAGATTAGTTTGAGACATATCCGGCAGCTTTGAAGTAGTTCCAGCACTCTGTGGGATCGTATAGGTCGCAGATTTGTCCGATGGCTTCGAACACGGCAGTGAACGAGCGTGCGCCGACGCGCCGGAGATGGGCCTTGAGCTTGGAGAAGGCCATCTCGATTGGGTTCAGGTCGGGTG
>JBGCEM010000190.1:0-3576 GCA_045106335.1 Paracoccaceae bacterium
GCGATGGCTGCGCGTCTACCACCACAACCCTTTGAGATTGACGCCGCCGAAGCCGAGCTTGCAACGCTTATGGGCGGTAAAGTCTATGTCTGAGACCCACCGCGACGATGGTGAGATTTCGGTTGCGGAACGATTGGAGGCCGAAGCGCTAATCATCGATGTCGATGGTTTTGAGGGCCCTTTGGATGTGTTGTTGACCTTGGGGCGCACGCAAAAGTTGGATTTGCGGCAGATTTCAATCCTACAACTTGCGCGGCAATATCTGACCTTCGTCGAGCAGGCAAAGAAGCTTCGGTTGGAATTGGCCGCAGATTATTTGGTGATGGCGGCATGGTTAGCGTTCTTGAAATCCCGTTTGCTATTGCCGCCAGATCCGACAGATGAGGGTCCATCGGGCGAGGATCTGGCCGCGCATTTGGCGTTTCAGTTAGAACGGCTACAAGCGATGCGCGAATGCGCTGCGAAATTGATGGCGCGCGATCAACTGGGTCGGGATTTTTTTGCACGTGGGATCACCACGGATATCAGTCGTGTGCGTAAAATTACTTATACCGCGACGCTTTTGGATCTGATGCAAGGTTATGCACGGATTCGAACGAAAGACGAATTTCGCCCCTTTGTTATGGACCGTGAACACGTGTTCACGATGGAGCAAGCCTTAGAACGCCTGCGCGGTATGATTGGCTTTGCCGGGGAATGGGCTGATATTGCAACGTTTTTACCCGAAGGCTGGGAAAATGACCCGGTCAAGCGGCGCTCGGCCACGGCTGCAACATTTGCGGCGTCGTTGGAATTGGTAAAGGAAGGGAAGTTAGAAATTCGACAATCCGAACTCTTCGCGCCGATCGAACTGCGTAAAAGGGGTGAAGAACGTGGATGAACCATCTGAAAACCAAGAACAAAGCTTGTTTGCTGCCCCTCCCATGCCGGAACAAGAACGGATGGTCGAAGCCATCCTTTTTGCAACGGCAGAACCTGTGAGCGTTGCTGACTTGCAAGCGCGTATGCCGCACGCGTGTGACGCGGCGCAAGCGTTGGTGCATCTGCGTAAGCGCTATGAAGGCCGTGGGGTTCAGGTTGTAAAAATCGGTGATGGCTGGGCGATGCGCACGGCAGGTGACCTTGGTTTTTTGATGCAAAAAGAAACAGTTGAACGGCGTAAGTTAAGTCGTGCTGCGATCGAAACCTTGGCGATTATTGCCTATCATCAACCCGTCACCCGGGCAGAGATCGAAGAAATTCGCGGAGTCTCGGTGAGTCGGGGAACGGTGGATCAACTTTTGGAAATGGAATGGATTCGCTTTGGTCGACGTCGTCTGACGCCAGGTCGGCCGACGACTTTTGTCGTTACGGAAGACTTCTTAGACCATTTTGGGTTGGAAAATGCACGGGATTTACCGGGTTTGAAAGAGTTGCGCACCGCGGGCTTGCTGGAAAACCGTCCTGTGCCAGGACTGGGTCCTCAGTTTGGTGAAGAGGATGAAGAGGCGGACAGCAGCTTGGAAGAACAAACCGAACTTTTTGAGGATTGACGATCAAGCCAAGTCGTAAATGGTCGTTCTTCGGCATAATTAAAGGAATGTTACAGGTGATTGAGTACATGTGCATGACGCGAATAGATGCTGCCAAGGGGGCCTTGTTTGATACATGAACCAGATCATAAATATGATAATACGCATGTTTGTGCGCAAATTGGTGAATAAAGGTGTGAATGCTGGCTTGAAACAAGCGGGCAAAATGCGCAAGAATACTGATCGCACGCCGCCCAAGGTTTAGGTTAAGAACGTGAAATTAGGTTTTGAAATGCTTGGACAATTTCAAACCTTGGCCCTGATAGTTCGACTTAATATCAGCGCCATATAGTTGCGTAGGGCGCTGCGCCATTTTTTCATAGACCAATCTGCCAACGATTTGGCCATGTTCCAGTACAAATGGCGCTTCATGGCAGCGCACCTCTAGGACACCGCGTGATCCTGCGCCTCCGGCTTGGGCGTTCCCGAATCCGGGATCAAAAAAGCCTGCGTAGTGGACCCGAAATTCTCCGACCATGGCAAGATAGGGGGCCATTTCTGCTGCGTAGTCCGGTGGAATATGGACTGCTTCGCGACTGACCAGAATGTAAAATGCTCCGGGGTCCAAGATGATTTGGCGAGAACTCGTATGGATTTCTTCCCAATAGTCAGCAGGATCATACGCGCCGATTCGATCCAAATCGATGACGCCTGTATGGGGTTTTGCGCGATATCCCACGAGGGTTGAACGGGGCAGATTTAAATCCACGGAAAACCCTAGCCCGTCGTCGATTACAGCGTCGCCATCCACCAAAGGCGCTGTGTCATGCAAGGCGCGCAACTCTTCATCAGGCAAAACGGCAGATCCGATGCGGAAGCGGATCTGGTTTAAGCGCATGCCGGGCCGGACCAATACAGAAAACGAGCGCGGACAGATTTCAGCATATAGCGGGCCGGAATATCCGCGGGGTATGCGGTCGAATTCACGGCCCTCATCTGTGATTGTTCGGGTCAACAAATCCAAGCGACCGGTTGAGCTTTTGGCATTGGCAACAGCCGAGACAGCGTCGGGCAGGGCCAAGTGTTCCATCAATGGGACGACATAGACGCAGCCTTTTTCCAAAACTGCCCCATCCATTAGATCAACCCGGTGCATTTCGAATTCGCGCAACCGGTCTTTGACTGTGCGGCCTTCTCCGGCAAGGAAAGACGCGCGAACACGGTAAGCCACTGGCCCCAAACGCAGATCTAGGCTGGCGGGCTGAATTTGACCCACCGATACCGGCTGAGAAACAGAAATTTCTCCGCGCTCTAGCAGGCCGGCGATATCTTGATTTGGCAAAACACCCTGTGTCATTGGACACCCCCCTATAACTGGGGTTAGCGGCCAACTGGTCAGCCTGCGCCGTTTTACAAAGGTGGGTCGGAATTGGTCGGGCTAGCAGGACTCGAACCTGCGACCTTCCGTCCCCCAGACGGACGCGCTACCAGGCTGCGCCATAGCCCGACTGAAGCTTGGTTTATCTTATTTATCAGGGCAGACAAGAGGGAAATGACGTGTTTATGCGATCCGCTACGCTTTAACGATTTGCGGCCATTCTATCACGTAACGCAGCCAGTTGAGCGACCAAGGGTGTCACAGCCGCCCGTTGGTCTGCACGTAGGGCCGTCACACGATAGGCGGCACTTAACGCGGCTGGCTTTGCTATGATCTTTGCTTCATCCGGATCGGGGGCATCTATATTCGGAATAACGGGCGCCATTGGTGCCTTAAGAGGCGCAATGTCTTCTTGGATATCTTCAGGATCGGGATCAGCTACAGAGGCATCGCCTTCACCCGCCGGAAGGCCTTCGTTAGCACTTTCTTTGACAACCGGCGCTTCGGGTTTGGCGAGACCGCCTTCGGAGACGGCAGTGGACGTAGCTTGGATGTTGCGTATGTCATCCGGTTGCGCGACGAATTCAGTGTCAGTGTCAGTGTCAGTGTCAGTGTCAGTGTCAGTGTCAGTGTCAGTGTCAGTGTCAGTGTCAGTGTCAGTGTCAGTGTCAGTGTCAGTGTCAGTCG
>JBGCEM010000191.1:0-21776 GCA_045106335.1 Paracoccaceae bacterium
GTGGACACTTATCAACACACTCTATGGCACGTCAGTGCAGGCAGGCCGGACGCTTACTGCCAATGTGTATCTTACGCCAGACGCGGCGTTTTGAGCCTCCGTGCTTGCGCGCGTTCCACTCGCCTTCACCCTCGGCTTTGATCCCCGTGCTGTCGATGAGGAGATTCAGTCGCCCCTTTGATCCACGATAAGGCAGGCTCACGTTCAGTGTCTCCTGGCGTCGACATAAAGTCCTGAAATCTGGCGTAGCCCAGTCCAGGCCGACAAGCCGCAGCAGGCTCTGGACGAACCCAGTTGTCTGGCGAAGCGGCATACCGAAGAGGACCTTGAGCGTCAGACACGTTTGAACAGCAGCGTCACTGAATTGCTGTTGCCGACCGCGTTTGCCACTTGCCGGTGGGGTCCAAACCATCTCTGGATCAAACCAGATCGACAATGATCCGCGCCGCTTCAAACTATCATTGTAAGACGGCCAATTCTTGGTCTTGTACTTCGTAGGGGCCCAACTGCTCATGGCCTTCAGCTATCGCGCTGGATTCATACAGTGAATCCCTTCAGACGATTTGTGCAACAAAGCCGCCCGCCGACCCTTATCGGAAAATACACCGGTCAGCCCCCTCTCGGGATCATGCTGCGCATAACCCTGCCGGGCAGTGATCAATCGCCTGCCGCTTCCACGTCGTCACCTGCGTTGGATGAACTTTGTGCTTCGCTGAAATCTCTTGCGCGGTCTTATCACCACGCAACGCCTCGAGTGCCACGGTAGCTTTGAACTTGTCTCAAAAACTGTGTCTCTTCGTCATTTGCGTATCCTGTCTTTAAGGTTGGATACATCTTAGCACGCTGTCCAGTTTTGCCGGATCACTTCAACATGAATTGCCTGCTGATTTTGAACGGGTGGTACTGGTTGATAGACATCCTGCAGGTCAAATATCTAAACAACATCATAGAGCAGGACCACCGGTTCATAAAGAAACTGACAAGGCAAATGAAAGGTTTCAAATCCTTCAACTCAGCCTCTGCGACTCTGGACGGTATCGAAGTCGCGCACATGATCCGTAAGCGGCAATTCGACTCCTCCGGCCAACCCGCATTTCAACAGTTTGCAGCACTCGCTGGATAGCTGCGTCCAAAAGCAGGAGCCAGTCCGCCGTGCGCCAAAGCTTGCGACAGAACCCACAATACCTCAAAAATTTGAGTTTCTCTATATAGTTGAGAGGGTTGCACGATATGCCGCTATCACTATTGCTTCATCGTACTCTGAGGCTATTTTCTTGCGTGCCGCCATACCCATTTTGACGCGTTCTATTTTTGAAAGGGTGGCCAGCTTTTTGCATGCTTGTTCTAGGCTAGTTGCGCTGCGTGCGGTGCATAGAAACCCAGTCACACCATTTTCAACAACTGCTCTGCAACCGGGTACGTTAGTGGTAATCAGCGGCCGCGCCATTGCACTAGCTTCGATCAGTGTTCTAGGTGCGCCCTCTCGATAAGAAGGTAAAACCACGCAGTCCGCAGCTGCGATATGTGGGCGGACATCCTCTGCAACACCGAGGTATTCCAAAATATCCTGATTGAACCAGGATTCGGCTTGCTCAAGGCTAACTGTGCTGCGGTTTTGTGCATCTATTGCACCCAGGACTTGAAAGCGAATCTGTGGATAGTCACTACGTATTACTTTTGCCGCTTCTGCAAACTCCATAATACCCTTATCACGTAACAATCGCCCAATCATCAAAAATATAATCTCATCATTATCAGGCATTGGCACCGGCGAAAAATAATTCAAGTCAATACCAGAGCCGGGCAATAACTGTGTTTGCTCGCTGACGACTATTCGACGCTTAAGGAACAGCTCACGGTCGTCAGGGTTTTGAAAAAAAATTACTTTCAGCCCGTTGAAGGCAAAGCGATATAGCATTTCTGTTATCAACTGCAATACACGCCCTGATAGAAAGGCTGTGCCTAATCCAGAAACATTGGGCACAAAATGAATCATAAGGCGTTTAGCGGCTATCGCACCAAAGATATTGTTTTTTATTGTATAGCTCAGAATAATATCGGGTTGTTCTATGCGGAAATGCTTTTTGAAACGTTGCATTAGTGAGAAATCTTGTAAAGGATTGAGCCCTTTAACGTTCATCTCCAACGGTACAAAGCGGCAGCCCATTGCCACTATTCTGGCGACGCTTTCATCTGGTGGTGCCAGCACTGTGACTTTGTGGCCATCATATAACATCGCTTTCACAACAGAACGCCGGAAGTTCCAGATGTTCCATGCTGTATTGGCCGTCATCAGAATATGCATGAACGCTCCCTCAATTACCGACCTAGATCCAAGATCCACAAACGCAAACTGGGTTGTTTCTTTAGAAAGATTGACTTCAGTTCAAGCAAGACTACACATTTCTACCATATCCGCTAAATTATGCGGCCTCGGTCTATGAAAGCATGCATGCGTCGCCTACGGCTTTCCATGTGGTAGCAAGGTACCACACCAAACCGAGGCTGCTGATGATATTTAAAGATACAGTCTCTATGAACGATAGCCCGTTTGCCTCACGAGACGTAGTAGTCCCGATATTTACCTTTGTAGTAATTGTACCCATCATAAGAATACTTTGTGGCCTTCGCTTCGTTGACAAGCGTCATCACAAGACCGGCAATTGGGGCGTTTACGGATCGCATTTCCTTTAGGCCTTCCAGCACCGCGCCGCGTGGGGTTTTATCCCAGCGTACGGCGTAGACGACTGCGTCCACCAAATTTGACAGGATCCTTGCGTCCGTCACCACCAGCGCCGGTGGCGTGTCGAGGATCACCATATCATAGGCTTTGCTCAGGCCTTCGATCAATTCTGCGAAGCGTCTTGAGGAGAGCACGTCAGCGGCATTGATCGACCCCTGTCGTTCATTTGTGTGGGTCATCAGAACGTGAAGGCCCGAGGTTGGCTCCGCATAGATCGCGTCATTGATATGGGTTGTGCCATCAATGACGGACAGCAAACCGGGCTGTTTTTTGGCATCCTTGATCATATGCGACAGGGTCGGTAAGCGCAGGTCGCAATCGACAATGATCGCGGTTTTACCCATCTGTTGGCTGGTCATCGCCGTCAACATCGCACTTGTGGTCTTGCCTTCTCGTGGGAGACTTGAGGTGAACATGATCACTTTGGGCGGATTATCCACATTTGAAAAAAGGATGCTGGTTCTCAGGTTTCGAACAGCTTCCGCCAGCGAGGAATTTGGTTTGTTGTGCAGTGTTTCCAGAATGGCGGGACGTTTCATCCGTGAGCCAATCGAGGGCAAGGTGCCCAGAACAGCTTCGCCTGACATTTCCTGCAACTGGTCAGGCGAGCGGAATGTGTTGTTCAGGAAGTCGAGCAAAAAGACGATCCCGACACCGATCGCTGCGCCTAGAAACAAGGTCAGCAGCATGGTGCGGCGCTGTTGCTGGGATTGTGCAAAAAGCGGGACTTCGGCGGGAGAGAGGATACGGGCATCTGCTGCCTGTAGATCTTCTTGTACGTCAGATTCTTGTAGTCTGCTGAGAAAGTTCTCGTAAAGGACCCGGCTCGCTTGAGCTTCTCTTTCAAGTTGGCGCAGCGCAACCTCATCCGCTGCTTGGCTGAACGCTTTTTGTTCTAGTTCGCGCACTTGTGTAACGAGGGCGGCTTCCTGCTGTTGTGCGGCAATCAGGTCATTTCGGGTAGCGGCAACGATCTTTCCGGCCTCTTCGAGAATCTGTTCACTGATCTGTGCGCGCACCTGTTCGAGCTGCCGTTTGGCGATTACCAAAGACGGATTGTTTTGTGACACCGATGCGTTCAGCATGGTGACTTCGGTGGCAATATCCGTTTCCTGCCGTCTGATTTCTGAGATCACGGGGGAGGCCCGAAATTCCGAAACGGTGTCCAGAGCGTCTGGATCCTCCAAGGCGTCTCGCAACCGGTTGTAATCAGCCAGAATACGTCTGGTGCCATTGCGCGCCTGAACCAGTGACCCGTTGAGGGCTGCCAATTGCTGCTGTGTTATGTCGAGGCTCTGGCCCTGCTCTTCTGCAAGGGCGGAACGTGCAGCCTCGACTTTGTTTTCCGCGTCTGACAGGCCAATCTGTAATTCATCGACCCGCACGCTGAGCCAGCTTGTTGCGGCCTGTGTGGTTTCGAGTTTGGCTTCCAGCTGATCAACAAGGTATTGGTTTGCAATCGCATTGACGACATTGGCGGCTGTGTTGCGGTTGGTTGAGACATAGGAAATGCTGATCACATTTGAATTGCCCACAGGCTCCAGCCGTAGACCCCGAAGCACATTACGCACAATCACCACGCGCAGGCGGTCTGCCTGCGCCAGCTGGCGGGCTTCGGTATTTGTGATCGGTGGCGGAGGAGGGGCAATCAAACCCAGATCCTTCATGATATCGACGATCTCAGGCGGAAGCGTGATGTAACCTCTGGCGCTCTCCAGAAGGCTGGGGACCTTTTCGCGCAAGGCAGGGTTAAATTCTGGGTTTTGATCTAGATTGAGTTGGTCCACTACCCGCTCGATTAGGGTACTAGAGGACAGAATAAGTATTTGATCTTCGAGCTTGCCTCGGTCAGCCCCTCTTTCGTTCAGGATGCTTTCGATGACATTGCTTTGCTCAACGTCGAACATCACCGTTGCATTTGCACGATATGTGGGAACGATCTGGGATGTTGAAAGAAAGCCCAGCACGTAAGCAATCAGCAGGCAGATTAAGATGATCCACTTGCCATGCCACAGCTTCGCGACAAGCCCGCGGATATCAATCGTATCGTTGATTGCCTCCATGGGTTCATTTTGAGATGTGGACATGTTCACCTGCTGTGGCAGGATCAAAGGGTCAGCTGAATTTTTCACTCTATGCGCACCTGAACTACAATCAATTTAAGGCCTAAAATAATGCATAACTACTCTAATATTACCGGGTGTTGCAATGCGCCGACAAATGGGTGTTGTCAGGAATAGCATTCTCATACACCATACACTTTCTTGGTGTATGCGCCGCATGATAACAGTTTTTTCGCTTCCTTGGATAGCAAACATCCGCATGCGGCATTCATACGCAAAGTTTGTGCTAAAAATTGAGCAAACATTCGATTGCAGGCTGATACAGCAAAGGGTGCTGAGTGTGGGAATAGAAACGGTTGAGCGCATTGTCCGCGTCATGGCTGGTGTCGTCTTCATGGTGCTGGCATGGATGTGCCTTGGGGGTGAAACGCTGCTTGTGGCTCCGACACCAATTTCAAGCTTTCTTGTACATCTGGTGATATTCTTCTTTCTGGGCGCTGTCAGCCTGGTCGGCTGGGCAGATGCGGCGCGGCGCGTGGCAATGTTGCTGGTTGTGTTGGCGGTGGTCTTTGAAGCTGTGCAAGTAGCGTTGCCGGGGCGGGTGTTTTCAATGCTCGATCTGGCCGGAAATCTGATTGGCGTGGGGCTGGCCCTGCTTTTTTTCTGGGTTTTGCTGAACTTCAGACGCACTATTCGGGTATAGGCTTGCAACGGGACCGATCAGCCCCTCAGGCGGCTTGATAGGTTCTTGTGCAGGCGTGCTTGCGAGTGAGCCCCGCAAAGACACGCTCTGTGCCCACCCCATTGCAAGAACGATTGCGAAAAAAGCGGCAATCGCAGGCATTTGTAAGCTGAAATCGAAGAGGGAATGCGTGGCGGCTGTTGCGATGGCGGCAAGGGCAAAGCATGAAAACGCACGGTTGCGCGTGCGGGTCACGGTTGCGCGGTAGATGCGCCATGTGATGAGCAAAAGTGCGAGATAAAAAGAAGCCGCGGCCGGGATGCCCAGCTCGAACGTGTTCTCAAGATAAGAATTATGCGCCCGGACCCATTCGCCCACGGCAGCCTCAGCAGGGACATACTGGCGAAAGACATCGTGGAAGGCACCTAGCCCATGGCCCAAAAAGGGGCGGTCCATGACGGCTCTTACCACTTCGGGATAGACCAAGAAGCGCCCATTTTCGGCTTCGGTTGCCAGAATTCTGTTGGTCATACCCGTCGCGCTTGTCAGAACGACAAAGGCCACCACCGCGCCTACAATCAAGATTAGCCATGGGTTCCAGCGCCGTCCCGCACCTTTCCAGGACGCCAGAAAAATCACCAAACCCACAAGCCCAGCGATCCCGCCCGCCCGCGATTGGGTCAGCGACAGCGTACCCAGACACAAAAGCGCACCAAGAGCGTAGATCCATGCCCCATCAAAGAACCGCTCCAGCATCTCACGCAAAAAGTGCTGCCAGCGATCGTCGTCAGCCCGCGTTCCGCTGGTGATATGCAGATAGGCCGCAATATTCGCCAAAAGCCCGAAAGCGGCATAGGTTGCATAGCTGTTGCGGTTGATGAACGTCGCTGTCACGACGGGTCCTTGCGCGCCCTCTCCCAGAACCGGATTGTAGCCGGTCGCCATGGTATAGATACCGTAAATGGCGAATGCGGTGGAAGTGACCGCCATGGTCTTGAGCATCATACCTGCGCGGGTTGTGACAACAGCAGCGCGGAAGGCAATCCAGAAGACCATCGCATAGCACAGATAGCGCATGACGATCTGATGACCCTGTCCGGGATCGGCCGAGATGTGGCCGGGCACATCGCCAAGTGCTGCCCAGACCGGGTGAATATAGGGGGCTGGCAGTCCCGGCATCAGTTGGACGGCACCCCACGCGACGGCACCCAGAAAGAGCGTGGCAGGCAACCACAGCCCTTTGGTCTGTTCTGGAAGGCGTTGGGTGCAATCAATCAACACCTGCACCGCAGAGAGACCCAGAAGAGCAAGGGACAACAATGTCCATGAGACGGGCCGGTTGGCACCAAGTGGCACAGCGGCAAGCGACACAGATCCCATCAGCGCCCAGAGAAGAGCCCATTGCACAAAGGAGAATCGTTCACGCGTCTTCATCACACCATAATTCCACAAGTTCGCGCGCTTATCTCCATCATATATGTGACAATAGGACCTGCGTTGCCCGTTGGGGCATAGTGGGGGCGGATTTCATCTTTTGGTCTTGGATTTTGAAACAATGCGCAGAACCAATAGACAGGTAGCAGAGCAGGGGCCTAGACTGAGGTCCGTAAGTTTTATGGGCCGAATGCGACTATGGGAAAATTTTTGTGCCGTCTTTTGAGTGTCGCCGTCTTGATCGGTGCGTTTGTCAATTTCGGCGTGGTGTTCGCAACCAGCCCTGCTTTCAACAACGATGAACGTCTTGAAAGCGTGGCCGGCGGCTGGCGGGTACCCAATGCGGCGGCGCATTACGACAAAGCGGAATATCTGCTCGAGCTTGGATATACCTATCTCAATGAGCTTAGCGTGACCTATGATCCGGACACAGGCGATGTGGCCATCATTGGCATCGAGGAATTAGAGGCGCAGACCGAAAAAGCACTGGATCTGTTGGGCCAATCGCTGAGGCTTGATCCAGCCAATGCCTCTGGCTGGACCTATCTGGCGCAGGCTCAGGGACGCAGCAATGACATAGACGCCATGCGCGGCAGTCTGGAACGGTCCTGGGCGCTGGCCCCCAACAACATGCAGCTTGCGCCATTGCGGTTGCAGCTGGTGATACAGATTTATGAGACGAACCTTCACACACCTGATCAGGTGGCGGCGCTGTCCGACCAAGAAATCGCATCGGCCCGCGGGGATGGAAGGGTCCTGAATGTGCAGTCACCGGATGAACTGGAAATTCTGATGCCCGGTAACGATCCACTCCGCGCGCTGCTGGGGGATCTGAAAGACCTGCGGTCCTGACGTAGTGCCAGAGCAGGTGTTAAGCTCTGGCAGCGGGGAAACAGGAACGGGATTTAGCGTTAGAGGTGCTCTTTACGGTGCGCCTTCAGTCGCTGCTCCATTTTCCAAACGCGTATAGCGGCCAGAATTTTGGCTACTTTTGGGACATGATCGCGTTCCATGTCTTCGGGCACGCTATTAATTGCGTTACGTAGGCTTTCCATATCAATCCATGCGCTGTCGTCTGCAAACTTGTTTTCGGACAGGTCTTCCCGAAGGAGGTGCCAACAGCCCAGACGGCTCTTATTCCTCAAAAATTCGTTGGCTGGATCATATTTCATCAGACCGTCCGGCACCAAATCCTCGACCGCTTTGCGCGCTAGATACCTATTTTGCCCATCCTCCATAAAAAGATGTCTCGGCATGCCAAGGATGAATTCAATGATCCGGCGATCAAGAAGCGGGTAACGATATTGAAATCCAAACTCTGACGACCAAGCGGCCCATGTCTCCATCCGCATGTTCAAATGACCCATCTTTAGGAGGTTGGCTAAAAACATCCGCGGGTCACTGATGAGACGAATGTCTTCTTCCCCAAATGTCGGCGGTGCCGGTGCGATTGCTTTAGCAGCTTGGGTCGGAAATGCACCACCATCATAGATGGTATCAAAAGGTAAAAAGAGCCGGTACAAAAAATCGGGAAGCATTGGAATGATACCCCACCTAAACAACTCACGTAGGGTCTTTAGTGGTCGAAATCTCCTTGCAGCAGTGTGAAATCGGAGTGTTTTTTGAGCTTCGCGAAATTGGCATTTCTTTATTGCATATGCCAGATATCCAGCACCATGTGCTGAATATGCTTCATCTCCACCCCAGCCTGATAGCATTACACGCAATCCATCGGCCTTCGCCAGGGTGAGGACGGGTCGTTCATCAAGCAAGTTTGCAATCCCGTCCAGTTCTATTTCCAGAGCCAAGTACCGATACATATTCGAACCATCTGATGTTCCGTAGCGGATGGGTACTCCGAGCTTCGAAGCCAATTCTTTGATAACATGCCGTTCATCTCGCTTGCCCATGATCGGATATGCGTCCGATACAGCGGGTGACCATGCGTATCCGGCTGTCAGAGCGCGCGCCTGCGATGCCATCGCCTTTGTTGCGAAGGCTGCAACGGAGAAGCTGTCTATGCCACCGCTGAAATGGGCTCCGATATTTCCTGGGGTGGCAGTACAGTCGCATGCCACCTTCTCCATAAGTTTTCGAAAATTATCGTTATACTCCGTAATTGTTTCATATCGGAATTCGGGAACATTGTGTGGCGACCACCACTCGTTCTCATGGGTGCCAGTGCGGTTAATCTCCAATCCTGTCGCTGGAGGCAGGTTCTTGATATGTTGAAAAAACGTACCAGACTGCGGCCGCATCGGATTCATGAGATGACGCGCGACTGCCTGTTCATCAATAGGCCAATGAAAGTCATCATTGGCAACAATGGCGCGTATGTCCGTGGCGAACATTACAATATCACCGCGTCTGGACCAATAGAGCGGCCGCGTTCCAATGTGGTCGCGCGTCAGGAATAGGCTTCGCGTTTCTTGATCATAGACGGCAAAGGCGTAATCACCCAAGATGTGTTGAGGACAGGTTTGTCCCCATTTTTCAAAACTGTGCCGTAGCAACTGCATGTCGGGGAGGTTGACCAAAGCAGCAGGTTCGTAACCCAACGCTGCCCCAAGGTCCTTGCGGTTGTCGAGGACTGCATCCGCAACTACGGTTGTGGTGCCTAATTGGACAGGAGCCAACTCTGCGTGGGCGCGATCGCTCAGATTCAGACGTTGTATGCCGAACCAGAAATTGTCACCGCTCACGACTGCGGTACCGTCCACGCCGTAAGGGGCTAAAGCTGCCAGCGATGCTGCAAAGGACGCTTCCTCAACTGTTTTTCCAGAAAAGTCTATACGTCCAACAATCGCACTCAACGGAGTTCCCCACTATTCTTTGATGTGGAAAAAATAGTAAGCTGTAGGCTGGCTTTGGTAAAGAAACCGACTGAATGATCATGGAAGCGAAATGTCACGTCTAACTACATTCCTGCGCCAACCAGCACATCGTAAAGCCCTCTTTGTTGAGGCGTTGTTCCGGCTGTGTCACGCTTGGTTTATTGTCCGAAAATCGGGGTTTACGAAAAGGGCTCCTTATCTGGGAACCAAGCATGCCGGTGATTGGATTGGGGACAGCTCACAAAACATTGATAAAATCAGAGATGTCCGTTGGGCAATCAACAAAGCGTGCAGCCTGACGGGGCACAGGTTTACATGCCTTATGATCGCCTTAGCAGGAAAAGAAATGCTGCGACGGTTCGATATACCAAATTCCCTTGTTCTAGGAGCAATGAAATCTCCTAAACCGGGCAACCCCGAACTTCTGGCGCATGCATGGTTGAGATCAGGTAGGTTCGTCATCCTTGGCAAAAGCGGCATGCACCGCTTTTCACCAATCGTTAGCTATGTTGATAAAAAGACAAATCAAAAATGACTTGTGCCGCCACCGCGCGTTTTCTTAAGATGATCCAGGACCACCAAAGACAAAACTAAAAAAGTTATCATAGCTCTCAGTTGTAGCGTTAAAAATTCCGAGCAAAGTCTGATCAACATCCAGCTTTGTTACTTCAGGTTTCTTCCACGTTTTCATTTTTACTTCCCTTCAAATTAAGTACCGAAAATTGCATCTAGTTTTCAGCAATACCCTCTGGCTAGAGGACTTACCATATTCTTAACATACTTCAAAGTCTTTCTTTGGCGATCAAGGTGCTATGTGCTAGAAAACAAAGGATTAATGAATTCGCGTAGGGGTTGAGGGTGAATATCTCTGATACAGTTGAAAAGACAGGTAAATTTGCAAGCACAGAAGTTGGGGACGACTTGATCGTGTTTGACGATGCCAAGGGCGAGTACTTGGGGTTGGGCGAAACCGGCTCTGCGATCTTTGGGCTTATCGATAAACCTCTGCGAATCAGTGCGATCCTGGATCAGTTAGAGCAATCCTATGATGTTGAGCGCGCGACGCTTGAGGCAGATGTGATGCCTTTTCTGGAGCAAATGTTAGCACATGACCTGATCAGGATCGTGTAGAGGCGTCCTTTTCCGAAAAGTACTCGATGAGATAATCGGCACCTGCGTCCAGCGCGGCCACATCCCACGGGCGGTCAAACCTATAGACATCGATGGTTTTGGCGATCTCAGCGCAGCTTTGCATGATCATCTTTTGGTCACTGAAAACAGCTGCGAACTCAGGCCGATAGATTGTATTCATGACAGCAGAAAAAGCGGCACCGCCTGTGAGTTTGCTTAGGATCGGGCGGTCCCCCTTTCCAAGAACGAACAATGCAGCAAGCGGCCGCGGTTCCGTTATGAACAGATCTGGCGAAATCAGATGGTACTTGTCGTGGCGTGTGGTGTCGCGTGTCACGGTGGTGGCAGGGACCTCCAATCTGTTGATTGTCTCGCGCCACAGCTTCAGCCTCAGCATGCCACCGTGGAGGATTGGATGGGGCGTGCCTGTTTGAACGACCGCTAGATCATCACACACCATCGGCCAGCCACTGCGTTTGTGTAAAAGACCTGCCAGGGTTGATTTTCCCGCACCAGATTCTCCTGTGAACGCAATGACACCGGCAGGAGAGGCAACCGCACCAATGTGGAGTGGCAGTAATTTTCGTTGATGCAAAAGAACCGACAACACGGTACCGAACAGATACGTACGCACGTCATTTTCAGCGGCCCCTTGAACCGGTTCCACCAAGAGGGTTGCACCCTGTGAGACTTGGTACTGGGCGATGCCCTTCACATCGACAAGACATGCGTCTTCGCTAAACTCGTAGTATTCATTGACGCGCGTTCCACCAGCGAGGGACTTTGGTACAGGGCCCAAACTGATGACGACTTGAGCGTTTTGGAGGGGGTCAAAAATGAGAGGTGGCCCTAACTCAGGTAATTCTAGCTCAGAAGCGATGTTAAGTCCAAACAGCCGATAATAATTAAGGTCATCCATAAGGCATATAATACTACTTTAGTTCTAAAACAGATTTGCCCGTTGTACAGTCTGCTGTCAGCTAAACAACTTACCTGTGTCTGAGTTACTTGCGTTCAAGGTACCACTTTAACGGTCCAAGTGACGCTGATCTAACGCATTTGAAGCCCTTGAGGCGAGGGCAAAGGTCTTGTCGGTGGCGCTCGTTTCTGGCGCGCATCGTTGATCAAGGGGCAAAAAACCTGAATGTTCACGGACAATTTCAACCACAGATAGGCAGAAACCCGCCGTTCATAATGAGCACTGTAGCGGAATGAATAAAAAGTTCGTTTACTAATTACAGTTATTTGTGGGCGGGATAAAATTCGACAAGAAGGTCAAACGATAGATGGCAGCGTTTTTACTTGGTGTCGCAGTCGGCTGGATTTTCACTTTCGCCTTGTGGAGTGTTTGGTCTTTTGGATTGCTTTCTAGTCTTTTGTTAGGCGCAATGGCTGGCACAATCGCAATCTTTGCTTTCCTCATGGCGCAACGGCTGCCAAGGGGCTTGATCGAAGCTCAGCATGATATTGATAACACTGTTAAAAAAGCAGTGCGCGTTGAAGCGGAGAAGGCAGGTTTTCGATCTGATGGTGTCCGCGCCTCTGTGAGAGCCGCAAGAAATCCCAGTGCGCCTTAGAAAGTTAGCATTTGGTTGGTGTCTACGCAGCCGTGCTTTGCGGTGATCCAAGACGACGGCACTGACTGCACCATTTGTAAGAACCGGAACGTATGTTGAACGGTTCTGCCATTCTTTGCGAACCGATTCGTATATCTTGGATACATTGTATAAAATTTAGGCTCACAAAATTTTGTGACAAGCGCAGATTCAACTCTAGGTTATTAGTTGAGTGAGAAACTTTCCATATAGGTGTTCTGCACGTGATTTGATCGCGTGAATAATAGTCAAAACACACTGTTTCCAGATGGTGACATCGATTTTTGTCAAAATTGTGTTGATTGTAATTTTAGTGATACACTAGTTTATGAGTGGGGATGTGTGACGAACTAACTAGTTTCGAGTAATTGGTCCAAATGTGGACCGAATCTTTAACGTGATACGATTTTTTAGCACCTCCGAGTGGGAATTTACTTGGAAATTTTCTGGTGCGTAATAATGAATTTTTAGTGCTGGTTTCAGCCACAATTTAAATACGAGGAATAGATTTATGAGCGTTGTAATTTGGGTGGGATCTTAACATGACTGATTTGATAGAGAACGCTGTCGCGCGCGACAATTGGCCTTTTAATTCGAATAATAGCCGCAAGACGGCCAGCAAAGGCGGTTCTGTCTATTTTGCGTCTAAGCGAATATTTGACGTTTTCGTAAGTTGCGCAGCAGTCCCTGTTTTCTTGGTACTTTGTGTAGTGATCACCGTCTTAAATTTCTTTTGGAATCCTGGGCCGTTGTTTTTCCGACAGGTGCGGATGGGGAAAGATCAGCACAAATACAAAATGATCAAGTTTCGTACAATGTTGCCTGAGGACAATTCAGTCAAACAGCGCGATGCCTTTGATAAACTAGAAAAATGGCGGATCACCCCGTTTGGCCGTTGGATGCGCCAAACGCGCATGGACGAAGTCCCGCAGATTTTAAACGTCATCATGGGGCAGATGAGCCTGATTGGGCCACGTCCCGAGATATTTAAATTTGCTGAAACATATTACAAAGAAATCCCAGGTTACCATGTGCGTGGCACTGTACGGCCAGGCATCACCGGCTATGCGCAGGTGACGCAGGGCTACACAGATTGCAAAGAGGCGGTCCGCGTTAAGACAGAACTGGATACCTTCTATGTCCAGAATATGAATTGGTGGCTCGACCTTAAAGTCCTTTTTGGGACATTTCGTGTTGTGTTGACCTCTGATGGCGCACGATAAAAGTAGACGGGCCGCCTAGACCCGGCATTTTGGGACAAGTAACTTGCAACGTGTGCGGCTGCGTTAGGCAGTCCACGGATCAGAGTGATCTGCATCTGTTGTAAATGTGAAATGGGAACTTCAGCCATTTCAAGGGACTCTTCGTTCACAAAAAAATCCTGGACAAGTACTATGCGCTTGATCCGCATCAATGTCTCAATGAAGCCCACTGCAATGGCTTGCAATCGATTGGCTTAGTGCTCATTAGTATTGCGAAAATTCATATTTTTTGAAGTGTTAACGTTCGGTTAGGAAGGTATTTCCATGAAAATTGCAATCGTCGGTACGGGATACGTTGGTCTGGTATCCGGTGTCTGTTTCTCCGATTTTGGGCACACCGTGGTGTGCTGCGATAAAGACGTCTCGAAGGTCGAGAAACTCAATCATGGAGAAGTGCCTATTTATGAACCGGGCCTTGATGCGCTTATGGCAAAGAATGTTGATGCGGGACGCCTGTCCTTCACCGGTGATTTGGGCGCGGCCATTGATGGGGCGGATGCCGTTTTCATCGCTGTTGGCACGCCAACCCGACGGGGGGATGGGCATGCGGACTTGAGCTATGTAATGGCGGTCGCCGAGGAGATTGCGACGCTTGCCAAAGAATACGTGGTGATTGTGACCAAATCGACGGTGCCTGTCGGGACGAACCGGAAGGTGGCAGAGGTCGTACGCACAACAAATCCTGATCTGGATTTTGACGTCGCCAGCAATCCTGAGTTTTTGCGCGAAGGGGCCGCGATTGATGACTTTATGAAACCGGACCGTGTTGTGGTGGGGGTACAGTCTGAGCGCGCAGCGCAGGTTATGGCAGAGATCTACCGCCCGCTCTATCTGCGCGACTTTCCGATTGTAACAACCGATCTGGAGAGCGCCGAGATGATCAAATACGCGGCCAATGCCTTTCTAGCCGTCAAGGTCACGTTCATCAATGAAATGGCGATGCTGTGTGAACGGACAGGGGCCGATATCAAGCAAGTCTCGCATGGGATGGGGTTGGACGGGCGGATCGGGAACAAGTTCCTCCATGCTGGTCCCGGCTATGGCGGATCGTGTTTTCCCAAAGATACCAAAGCATTGGCCCGCATTGGGCAGGACCATGCCGTACCCATGCAGATCACTGAAACGGTCATCAAGGTCAACGAAGAGATCAAGCGCCGCATGGTCGAGAAGATATTTGCCCTGTGTGACGACCAGTTGGTGGGTAAAACCGTGGCCGTTCTTGGTGTGACGTTTAAGCCCAACACCGACGACATGCGCGACGCCCCATCGCTGACGATTGTGCCTGCGCTTATCGGGGCCGGTGCCAAGGTTCGGGTCACGGATCCACAGGGCCGGCGTGAAGGTGAAGCGTTGTTGCCGGGTGTGCATTGGGTCGAAGACGCCTATGACGCCTGTCAGGATGCCGATCTTGTCGTCACTCTGACGGAGTGGAACGAATTTCGTGCCCTCGATCTCAAGAAGGTGGCACAAGATATGGCAACACCGCATATGGCAGATTTGCGCAATATGTATTCTGCTGAGGCGGCTGAAGCTGCTGGCTTTAAAGCATATGACAGCATAGGGCGGGCTGCCTGGGACGTGGGATAAGATGGCTTGTAGCGTTTCTGATTTAAACTGCTTTAGCCGCGTTTGTTCAACAAGGCTCCTGTAGACACGAAATCAACGCTGCCTTCGCTCACATGTGCGGCTGTCAAAGTGCCGGTGGCATAGGCACCTGTGTCTATGGCAATACGTCCTGCCATCTGGGTTGGATTTGGCACAATCACATGGCCATGCAAGACCCATTGCCCGTCTGTGCGTTTGATGTGGCCAAAATCTGGGTGCCCCCAGATCAGATGATGTGGTTCTTGTGTGGATATGGGGCGCGAGGGGTCCGCTCCGGCATGGACCACGTGGACGTTTCCGCTGGACCAAGCATAGGGTAATTCTGCAAGCCAATGGATCAACGGTTGCCCCATTTTCTTGACTAATGCGTCTCTTGCATCGCAATAGGCCGCGTCGGAAAGGACGCTGCCACTAAGCGGGACACCGAAACTCTCCAGCGTTTGCAATCCGCCGTAGCGGGTCCAGGAGCGACCGGCACCGCCGGGATCTTTCAGAAAATCCAGCAGCAGTTTTTCATGGTTGCCCATAAGTGTTTGGTACTTTGATGCAGGGCCAGAGCAGAGCTCAAAAACCCTCTCCAGAACCTCGCGGCTGTTTGGCCCTCGGTCGATCAGGTCACCAACGAAAATGACAGGATCGTCGTTCATCTGGGCGAGGAGTTGGTCTAGCAGTGTGCTGCATCCGTGTACGTCGCCAATAGCCCAGAAAGGTGCATCCGGGCGCAGTGGTACAAAAGCCGCGTCTGAACTGCCGTACCAAAGGCCGATCCGCTGCAATTGTTTTCCAATGAAGCGATACATCTACGACAAGGACATCCATCTAACTGTGCCGGGTCGGGTGACTGTACCAGAATGCGAAAGGCGTCCCGTCAAATTAATTATTCCTAGGGGGCAATAGCAGGAGGATGCCTAACAGAAAACCGTGCGGTCCCTGAAAAGATGCAGGAAAGCATGTTCAGCATGGATCACTTTAACTGGGGCTCACATCGACCTTACATTTATAATGATGCTTGTGATGACCTGATTGCTTTGACAGCTTCAAGTTGTACTTCGCGTGTACCAGCTTACCGTGCATCGTGTTGTAATATGGATGGTGTCTTTGATGCGTCGCGGTCCACTTTGTCAGGTCCACGACAACTTTCTCCCAATGATTTGAGCTATGGGACTGATGCGTGTTGTATTTGTGGCATCCAACAGTGTCCGCATGAGCGGTAGACGTGAATGCCGCAGACAGCGCGAGGATGCCTACTAGAGCAAATTTTTTAAAGGTCGCCATAGATAATCCTCACCATAATATATGGCCACAGTAGCAGATAAGCAGCCAAAAGTCCATTTTGGCTGATACATATTTTTTAGGTTTGACTGGATTTTTTGGAACGATATCGCGTCAGTAAGGCAGGACCAATGCGCAGGACCGCAAGGCCCAATAAGATACCAACGCAGTTCATCGCAAAGTCGGCAACCTCAGCGCCGCGCTTTGGAATCAAGAGCTGTGCCGCCTCCAAGCAGGTGGCTGCGATCAGCAGAACGGCAGCAGTCCACCAGAGCGCCTGCGGGAAAAGGGTTCCACAGGCCAGTGTGACCATTGAGAAGATGCCAATATGTCCGACAAATCCTATCTCGCGTTGGACAGCGATACCGAACGGCAGGGGGTGAGGGACTAGAAAGGCCCAGCCCATGATCGCTGACAAGCATGCCAGCAATACAAGACGTAAAGGCAGATACCCGCTGTTCATTCTAGAAGACGTCTATGACGCAGGCAGTGTTCAAGAGTTTGTCCTTTTCGAATTCGAATGCGGTGTCTGCCTAGCGTATCTGTTTTAATCAAGCACACATGTTCGTCTGTTCGGGATCCGTTGCTTACGCAGGCGTTAAGAGGCAGGACCTGTGAGAGTATCCCCAATTTTTACTGGCACTCAAGTCTCGCGGAACGCACGCACGAAATAGTCGGTCAGTGGTTTGATCAGATAGGCCATAGGACTGCGGTCACCAGTTTTGATATAGGCTTCGACCGGCATTCCAGGGATCAGGGTCGTGCCCTCTTGCAGCCGATCAATCTCGCCTTCGTTGAGAAAAATCTCGGTGCGATAATAGCTCTGGCCGGTTGCCTCATCCTCGAAGGCATCTGCAGAGATTTGGACAATATGACCATAAAGTTCCGGTGTTGTGCGTTGATCAAGCGCAGACAGTCTTAGCTTCACTTCTTGACCGGGGACAAGCTGATCAATGTGCATCAGGTCAACCTTTGCAGCAATAACGAGAGGTCTGTCTTGCGGGACAAGATACAGAATGGGTTCTGCAGCGCGTACGACACTGCGCGGGGTTCTGACTTGCATGCCGTAGATGATGCCGGAAACGGGTGCGCGGATGCTCAGTTCCTGAATTTCCTGGCTCAGCGCCTGATGACGTTCCGCAAGCTCCAGTTCTCTTGAACGCAGGTCACGCAAACTGCTGATGGCTTCTTCGCGATTTTGTGTCGCAAGCTTCAGCTTTTCCAGCTCAATCTCAGTAATTTGGCCTTCCGCGCGGGATTTAGAGGCAATGAGCTCACCCATTCTCCCGCTGAGGCGCGCATTTTCGCGTTTCAGGCTCAGTACGGTTCCTGCCTGAGTAAGTTGGCGGTCCAGAAGCAATTGCTGGCTGTCCAACTCTTCATTGATAAGCGCAAGCTGTTCGCCAAGAGCGATTTCCTGCGCCTCGATACCGCGGATTTCGCTATCGATCTGTTCGATGCGTTTGGCCATTTGACTGATTTCCTGACGCACTGAGGTGGATCGCGTCTGGAACAGATTAACCTGCCCGGTGGTCATTTCGCGGATTTCGGGATTTTCTGCAGCCACCTTGAGAAGCGTGGGATCAAAGGTGATCCTGTCCGCTTCCTGTTGCTCGGCTTCAAAGCGTCCGCGTCTGGCCATCAGCTCGTAGAGTTGCGATTCAACAATGGACAATTGGGACGAGAATTGCGTCGCATCAAGCTGTAACAGCAGTTCTCCCGCTCGAACGAAATCCCCTTCGTCTACAAGAATTTCTGCAACAGTACCTCCGGCCTGATGTTCGACAACCTGACGGTTGCGGTCCACTTCAAAACGCGCTGTTGAAACGATTGCGCCGGAAATATTGCTGGTCACCGCCCAGATCCCAAAGCCGCCCACCAAAATGAGGAGGGCAACAAGGCCGACAAAAACCGGCGTATAGGAGATCCATATTTTTTCCTTTTTCATGCGACCCCCCTTTGCTTGGCTTTTTCCGCAGCCCGGAACTTCGCATTTTGGTCTGTATCCTGATTCATAATTTCTTCTTTTGGTCCAAATGCAGCAGTGGTTCCTTTATTCAACACGAGGAGCGTGTCACATTCTTGGATTGCCGCAGGCCGATGTGCCATAACAAGAACAGCGCAGTTCTGTTCTTTGAGTTGCCGGATTGCACTGTTAAGTGCTGCACAACCTACGCTGTCCAAATTGGAATCTGGCTCATCCAAAACGACAATGACGGGTCTGCCATAAAGCGCGCGGGCAAGGCCAATACGCTGCATCTGGCCGCCTGACAGTTTTGATTGGGCTGTAGACACCACCGTGTCATAGCCTTGCGGCAACTCAAGTATCATCTCATGCGCGTCGGCTTTTTGGGCCGCAGCAACGACTTTTAGGGAATTTAGTTCTGGATCCAGCCGCGCAATGTTTTCCGCGATGGTACCTTCAAAAAGCTGCACACGTTGCGGGAGATAGCCGACGTATTTGCCCAGCATGTGCAGCGCATATTGATCAAGGGTGGCCCCGTCCAGCCGAAGGGTTCCGCTGGCCGGAGCCCAGACACCTGTCAGCGCGCGGGCAAGAGTTGATTTCCCTGATCCCGAAGGACCGATAACGCCCACAGCTTGGCCGGGGACAACTTCAAAACTCAGACCTCTAAGCGCGGGCTTTCTCTCATCCGGGGGATAGACCGTCATGGCTTTGGCAGAGAGCTGTGCCTTGGGCTTTGGTAAAGGCGTTTTGTCTTCCAGTTTTGGCACGGCACCCAGTAATTCCTGAAGGTTTTGCCAGCTTTTCATACCCCGCTGCACGAGGCTCCATTGGTTCAATGCGACATCAACAGGTGCCAACGCGCGGCCCAACAGGATGGTCCCCGCAATCATCGCACCCGGTGTCATCTCATTCAGCAAGACCAGCCATCCCCCCATACCGAGCATGGCAGATTGCAAAAACAGGCGCATGGTTTTGCTGATAGATGTGAAACACCCGGTAATACTGGCCACTTTCATCTGGCCGTCCAGGGCTTGATTGCGGGCTTTGAGCCAACGCGCGAAAGCCGCATCCAGCATGCCCATGGAATGCACCATCTCGGCTTCCTGCCGGATCTGGTTCGACATCATCGCAGCCTTGTGCTGGAACTGGCCTGCGTTTTCTTGAGGATCACGCGACAGAAGCTGGTTTGCCAGCGTCACGAGGATCAGAACCGCAGCACCCCCGACAGCCAGATATCCCAGAAATGGATGGAACAGGAAGATGCCGAAAAAGAAGACCGGGGTCCAAGGCATGTCAAACGCCGCCATCAGGACAGGAGAGGCCAACAGGCGCCGGATGGCTTCGAGATCGGCCAGTCCTGTTTCGGTTTTCAGATCTGGTGCGACAGCTGCCTTTCGCATCATGGCGTCAAACACCCGATGATCCAGATCGGCTTGGAACTGCGCAGCAACACCTGCCATGATCCGGCCGCGCACGTAGTCCAGAACGCCCATGATGCAATACATAAAGAGCATGATACTCGACAATGCGAGCAGCGTTTCAACCGATCCGGACGACAGGACACGGTCATACACCTGAAGCATATAAAGAGGACCGGTCAGCATGAGCAAATTTGCGAAAAAGCTGAAAAGGGCGACCACCCAGAACATCTTTCTGCTGCGCCGAAGGACGGACTTTAATTCAGCTTGGCCGATTTTTATCTGCGCGTTCTGCATTTGTGCCCCAACACGCGCTCTTCAGCGTGCCATGAAATTATGTGTTCAAAGGATGCTTAGGCTTTCTTTTGTAGAATAAGCTTAACCGTTGATCCAAAATATGGCGCTTTGATGGTTCTATTCATCAGCGCCCCTGTTCCCCTGCGCTAGCGCAAGTCCTTACGTGTCGATATTTGATTTATGTAATCTTTTGGGTAAAATACTGATTAAATCAAGCCTCTCAGAGAGTCTGAAGAGAAATCCATTAAAAATACCCTTCTTACCTTCTTGAGCCGATCAAATTCCTGTACTGCGGGATCCTGTTAGGCCTTATCATGTTCGAGGGCAGAGTGCCTCTCTGACAGCGCAATATGCCTTGTGACCTTCGTGCACTTTCGACACATATAAATTTTTTTCTTGTGAAGGTAGTTATGTCGGCCAAATGGACCCTAGACGTCCCACTATGCGTGTCATAGCTGTACGAAAAACAACTCTACAGAAATGATTTTCCTATGCGGCGCGTTCTTATCACCGGCACTGCCGGGTTCATCGGTTTTCACTTGGCGAAACTTCTGTTGGCTGAGGGCTTTCGGGTCCACGGCTTTGATGGGATGACGGATTATTACGATGTCCGGCTGAAAGAGCGGCGTCATGCGATGTTGTTGCAGAACGAGGGCTTTAGCAAAACCGAAGGCATGCTGGAAGATCAGGCGCTGTTTGACCAAATGGCGGATGATTTCAAACCGGATGTGATCGTGCATTTGGCGGGGCAGGCGGGGGTGCGGTATTCGCTGGAAAACCCGCGCGCCTATCTGGATTCAAACGTGATCGGCACCTTCAATGTGATGGAAGCGGCGCGGCGGCTGGAGGTGGATCATTTGCTGATGGCCTCCACATCCTCGGTCTATGGCGGCAACACCGAGATGCCGTTTGTGGAAACTGAGCGCACCGATACCCAGTTGACGATTTATGCTGCGACCAAAAAGGCGAATGAAAGCATGGGCCATGCCTATGCGCATTTATGGACCCTGCCGACGACGATGTTCCGGTTCTTTACGGTTTATGGCACATGGGGGCGGCCCGATCTGGCGCTCTATAAATTCGTGGACGCGATTTTGGATGGACGCCCGATTGATATCTACAACAACGGCGACATGTACCGCGACTTTACCTATGTGGATGATCTGGTGAGCGGCATTCGGTTGCTGATTGATACGCCACCTGTGCGCCCCGAGGACGGCGTGGTGCCCGAGGGCGATAGCCTGTCGCCGGTGGCCCCGTACCGCGTTGTGAACATTGGTAATTCCGACAAGGTACGGTTGCTGGACTTTGTCGATGCGATTGAAGAGATGCTGGGCCAAAAGGCGATACGCAACTACATGCCGATGCAGATGGGTGATGTGCCTGCAACCTGGGCAAACGCGGATTTGTTGCAGACGCTGACAGGGTACAAACCGCAGACCAATTTCAAAGACGGGATCGCACAGTTTGT
>JBGCEM010000192.1:0-15297 GCA_045106335.1 Paracoccaceae bacterium
GCGTGTAAACAATATCGCCATTCTCATCGATCCGCGTCGCGCCATTCTGCGCATCCGAAACAGATTGCACCGACAGCGCATCGTCTTCGGGGTCCGTGTCATTAGCCAACACATCGACCAGCAGGCTTGTGTCCTCAACAGTCGCCACTTCCAGATCATCACGCGCAATGGGGGCGTCATTCACGGGGCCCACGGTCACATCCACTGTCGCCGTACTGGTTGCGCCACTTGGATCTGCCACAGTATAACTAAAACTATCGTTGCCGTTGAAGTCTGAGTCCGGCGTGTAAGTTAAGCGGCCATCCGCTTCGATTGTGACAGATCCATTTGCGCCTTGCGTGACCGACGTCACATCCAAGTCATCGCCATCAATATCTGTGTCATTGCCTAAAACTGCGAAGGTTACCGCCGTGCCTTCCGAAGTTAGAGCCACATCATCGACCGCTGCAGGCGCATCATTTACTGCGGTGACCGTAATGGTAACAGCACCTGAATCGATCCCGCCCTGCCCGTCATCTGCCGTGAAGCCAAAGCTGTCGGTGCCACTGAAATCTGCATTTGGGGTATAAACGTAATTGGTTCCGTCAAACGACACGGTCCCGTTTTGCGCAGCACCTGGTGCAACCGTGATCGGATCGCCATCCACATCCTGAATCTGCGCCAACAGATCCAGCGTTATGCTGCCATCCTCGGCAACACTGACACCGCCCAGATCGTTAACCACTGGCACGTCATTCACAGGTGCCACAGTGATCGTGACAGTCCCGGTGTCGGTTGCATTTCCAGCATCACGGATTTCGTAGGTAAAGCTGTCTGTGCCGCTGAAATCTGCATTAGGTGTATAGGTCAGCACATTGCCCAGCTGGCTAAGTGTACCGTTATTAGGCTCTGATACAATCGCGCTGAGGGTCAAGGCATCGCCGTCCACATCGCTGGCCCCAAGCAACGGCGCGATTTCGACAGCACCATCTTCGATCACATCTGCACTGACTTGGGGCACGGCAACAGGCGCATCATTCACCGGATTAACCGTCACATTGACTGTGGCTGTGCTGATCGCGCCATTCTGATCGATCACAGTATAGCTGAAACTGTCCGTGCCATTAAAATCCGGGATCGGGGTATATGCAACCTGACCTGCCGTGATGACAGCGGTGCCATTGGCAGGCGCGCTTACGACGCTTAGCGAGAATGGGTCATTTTCAGTGTCTACATCGTTGTTCAAGACATCCAGCAAGACGCTTTGGTCTTCGGCGACGGCCTCAACATCTGTGTTTGCGACGGGCGGGTCGTTCACGGTGACCGACACCGTGGCCCGCTGTGCGCTGTTAAGCACGCCGTCTGAGACGGAATAGGTGAACGTTTCTATCCCGAAAAAGCCTGCTTGCGGCGTATAAAGGATCTGCCCCTCCACGATTTGCGCCGTGCCGTTGGTTGGGGCGTCTTCCAGCACAATGGTGATGTCCGTAAGGGGTGTGTCCACATCCGTATCATTGGCCAGAACATTGATCGCAATTGCCGTACTTTGCGCTGTTAGAGCCGCATCATTGGACACTTCTGGCGCGTCATTTACCGGCGCGATCTGAACGGTGACTGTCGCTGTGTCCGTGTTGCCTTGCGCATTTTCGACAGTGTAGGTGAAGCTATCTGTACCCGCGAAATTCTCGGCAGGTGTATAGATAACTGCGCCCGTTTCTGACAGTGTCACAACCCCGTTGGACGGCGCGCCCAAAGCAACCAATGTAACTGGCCCGCCATCTTCGTCCGTGGCCCCGGACAAGACGTTGATCGCGATTGACCCGTCTTCGCCAGCCTCTGCGCTGAAATCGGTCGCAGTCGGCACAGATTGATTGGGCAAAGGACCAGACGAAAAGACTGTCCGCTCAGTTACGGTCTGATCGTCAACAGAAACAGGATCTAAGAAGGCAGATCCAGCAAAAGGGTCAATCGCAGTGGTTGCCCCAATTTCGGGATCGCCGCCCAGTTCTAAACCCTGTTGGCGTGCCAATCCCTCCCCCAACGGAGGGGCCTCTACAGACAAATCCGGGGCGGTCTCGGCTGCAGGACTATCGGCAAAGTTCGTAATCCCGGCTAAGTCGCTGTCGTCCAAAAATGCGGTCTGTGTATCGCCAGGGACATCTAACGCCGCATCATCTTCACCGCCCTCTTGTGGCGGTTCGCCTTGTTGATCGCCTTCTGGTCCTGCGCCCGGCTGTCCGCCCGGTCCCGTTTGTCCATCTTGGATCGGTGCACCGTCTTGAGGCACCACCCCAGGTCCGCCCGGCGCACCTGGCACTTGCGGCGCACCTTCGCCCGATCCCGCGCCATCCCCGTCCAAAATCAGGTATCGACCGCCTTGCTCTACACGTAGCTCGGCGCTGGCGGTGACGTCGTAGGTCTGCGTCAACAACGCTTCACTGTCCAATTGTACTGCGTCTGTGCGGGCAATTTCACGGGTCTCGCCCGCAATCGGTGAGATGACCCAACTGACATCCGGGTCTGTTAGGGTCGTAATGAACACACCGTTCACATCGAACAGATCCACTTGCCCCAAAGCGCCATCTGGCCAATCCGGCAGCAACGACACCAACACTTCGGTGATGCCGTCGTCATTCACCAAGATTTGGACTTCAACAGTTGTGCCACGGATGCCGATAGTCGAGGTCGGCGTGTTCACATCCATATCGCCTGTTTTGGCAATTTGGCCAGCAACAAAGACGAACCCGCCGCGGACCAAATCAAACACCGCCGCGTTGTCCGATCCGTCTGGGTCATAGATCAATCCGTCAATGATCATCCGAGAGCTTTGCGCCAAGGTGAAAACGGTGCCATCCACAAAGACCAAGGATACAGTACTGCCCGTTTCGGTGCTGACCACATCGTTTGGGTAGATCAACTCACCAGTGGCCAAAGACACCTGTGACCCGTCCGCGCGAATGACTGTCGCAGTTCCGTTCAACGTGTCGACCTGACCGATCGGCGAGTCCAGCGCGCTAACCTGTTGCAGCTGGGCTTGGTCTTCTTCTGTGTGCAAAAGGGCCTGACGCGTGTCCTGACTGGCACCTGCCAAGCGCAACACATTTGCACCACGCATGACGGCGCCGTTCTCTGCTTGAATATCCGCCGGGTCGAGTGTCGTAAAATAGCCAAGCAATCTGAACGTTTCACCGTCCAAAGTGATCAGCAAATCTGAGCCATCTTTGGAATACTCACCCGCGAACAGTGCTGCGGCCTTTGGAACAGACCACGACCCAGACGCAGGTTTTAACAGATGCACTTCATCAGAAGATTTTGCGCTCAGCGCATCCTCAAAATTATCTTTCACGACCGAATCCCCCGTGGCCCGTACCCGGGTTTTGCATTCGGCGTTGAAATGAACGCATGGCGTAGCAACACCCGGACTCGCATTATGTCAGGTTTGAGTCATAATTTCTACGAATTTGCCATTTTTCGTTAACTTTTCAGCAACCTTTACCAATATCGGTCAGGTCCGGGCCAAACGCACGGATCATTCTAGCCCGAAAAGACGCATTGTAAGCGCCGCCTACTTGCTGGTCGCGTCGTGCACGCCATCCCAATCTGTAGGCAGGTCTGAGTTTGAATAGGCTGCAATTCGATCGAGATAAATATTAAGGTAAGTGTTTAAATCAAGATCCATTTGGCCAGCAACTAAACGCATATTGCTGATCAATTGTTGCGCCTTCCCCCAGGCCTGGGTGCGATAGGCTGTCAGCATCTCGGCGTTTAATGCCTTCAGCGCCTTGAAGTGTTTGTCCGACAATACCGCTTTTTCGCCTATTAGAGTATAAATCTGCGCTGATTGTTTTTTGCCCTTAAGACGCACAATATCCAACTCTAACATGGCGAATTCATCGCGAACCAGTTCCTCGGTCAAGGGGCCAGCGACAATCGTTTGGCCATAAAAACTGGACTGTCCTTCCAAACGCGACGCAAGATTCACAGGATCCCCCATCGCTGTATAGTCAAATCGCTGGTCCGACCCCATATTGCCAACAAGGCATGAGCCCGTCGCAATACCAATACCGATACGCAGCTCTTGATAGTCAGTGCCATTCTCGGTTTTCCGAGCCGCATTCAGGGCGTCTATATTGTCCTTCATCGCCAAAGCTGCATAGCAAGCAGAGCGGGCGTGATCCTTATGCGCAATAGGGGCGTTCCAAAATGCCATCACAGCATCGCCCATAAATTTATCAATGGTCCCCTTTTGCTGTAGTATTGCATCTGACAAAGTATTCAGCAGGCGGTTCATCAACAGCGTTAGACCCTGAGGATCTTCACGAAAGCTTTCCGCAATCGACGTGAAGCCGCGAACATCACTGAACAATAGTGTCAGATCCCGGGTTTCCCCTCCAAGACGCAACCCTTCAGGATTGTCGGCAAGAGTGTCCACCAAGTCTGAGGAAACGTATTGACCAAACGCCGACCGGATCTCTCGGCGCTTATTTTCTTCACGCAGATAGTTGGTGATGGTCATAAAGATGATCGTTGCTAGCCCCGCGAGGATCGGGAAACTTGGGTCTATCAACAGCTTTTGGGTCTGAAATGTTAGGAACGAACCAACACCCATCGCACTTAGAATAAAGACGGATGACAAGGCCAGGATGGTCGCATTCATGATCGGGGATAGGATCACAACCAGCAAGCACAGCACGGATGTTACGGCCAATTCTAATGCAATTGCGTCGTTCGGGCGTTTTAAAACAGAGCCTATCAAAAGGTTTTCCAACAGCTGAGCATGAAACTCAACGCCGGGGACACGAACCCCAAATGGCGTAGCGCGAATATCCTGTAAACCAACGGCCGAGGTCCCCACGAACACCAGCTTCCCCTGCAGTCGCTCAGGATCAATGCGCCCGGTTATTACGTCTGCCGCTGGGATATAGCGTTCGGGCATCGTTTCTGTCAGATAGGGGCGCACGGTCCCGTCAGAATTCGTTTCAAACAATTGCCGCGCAAGCGTCACGCCGCTGATCCCAGCCTCGTTGGTATGAAGTATGAAGGGCTGATTGCCAGCCACCACGCGCACCATTTCGGCCGCCAAACTTAACCGAATTTTGCCTTGTGCTTCCATGACCAGGGGCGTGTTGCGATAAACCCCATCGACGCCAGGCAAAATGCTGAACATCCCGCGGCCTGCTGCGGCCGCTTCGAGCTGCGGAAGGTTTTGAATAATTTCGGGAAAGCGCATAATGAAGCGCGTCGTATCTGGACCTTTTTGCCCATAAGGTACGGTGATCAGTTCTTGCTCAGATAGCGCTTCGGTGGCGGCATACCGGATGTTGGTTTGGCCTGCGATGACCGTTGAGCGTGCAAAAGCCAGCGCAAGTTGGTCGTCATTATCAGGAAGCGCGCGTAGCGCTTGGGCTGCAAGTTGGGGCAATTTGTCATTGTCATTCGCAACAGCAGCCGGCGACAAACGGTCCGGTTCAGCAAACACGATGTCAAAAGCAATTGCGCGCACGCCTGCCGCAGTAAGCTTATCCACCATTTCAGCGAAAACAGTGCGGGGCCATGGCCATTGCCCCAACTCAGTTATGCTGGCGTCATCGACATCAATGATCGCGACAGGCAGATCCTGATAAGTGCGCGGCTCGATCCGTTGGTAGAAATCAAACGTAAGGTCCCGGGCAATTTTGATCGGAATAGGATCCAAGATCCGAACGTAGCAAGCCAGTAAGATCAAGCCAAACGCAACAAGGCGCGCATATCCAACTGAATTGAAAAGGTGTTTTAACATAAGGATTAGTTAGGCGGATTTTGCAGCTTTTGGCAAACCATAAGGTTTTTCACTAATATTGTCAGCTGACAACATACCATCCGATTGTTTTTAAACATTTTTATAAGTTGTCAGCTGACAATACAGCGCGTGGAAGGCTCCACCCTTGCCTCAGAGAGTTTTGAAAATATGCAATTGGGTCAGAGAAAGTTGCCAACCGGTCCAACATCCAAAGTATGAGCGTGGTGCATCCCTTTTGTCCATGCCTTTCATAGCCTCTTTTAACAAGTGCTGTGTCGATACCGATCATAGGGCCGATCTTCGCTGCAATTCTTATAAGGTTTTGCCAAGTCTTAGGTTCTTGTGGAAAATAGGTTTGGTACTCTGCACAGGTTGCTATAACGCGCTCATATTCTGGGTTTTGGTTTTTTTGTTTATGTGTTTTAGGTTCTATGTGCCGCTCATTTTGAGTGTCTGTGGCGCTTATATTCGCCGCTGAAATTTGCGAAACTATGTCCTTAAGCTGGCTGTGGGCCGCTTCTAGATCTGCTCTGTTGGGGCGACGGCGCAGTGTGCGCTGGATTGTGGTGGTGATATCTGAAGGTCCATTGTTATCCAAGACCTGAACACGAAGTGCTGCTACAGTCTCACGCAAGGCCAGAAGCGCATTTTGTTCTTGAATTGTCGTTTCAGCCGCTGTGATTAAATCTGGCCACAGACGGGCGAGCGGAGATAAATCAAACCCAAAGGCAAGTCGGGCACCTTGCTTCAGGGGTTTCGAAAACCGTTTGCGATTCGCACTGTCGTGACGGCTGACAATTCCAGCGCGGACAAGTGCTGACAAATGTCGCCGCAAGGTGCTTTCGGGCATTCCGTTCAGGCGTTTGGACAGGCTATTGTTCGAGGGATAGGCCATCGACTGTTGGGGCACGGGCTGAATCGCGCGATCCGGCAAAAACGTCATCAGCGCCCGCAAGACCGCCAGCGTCCGATGGTTTAAGTCGTACTGATCGGCGACAATTGTAAGGGTGTCGAGCGCATGCCATTTATCAACAGCTGTGGGGCAGGCGCGCGTCAAGGCGCGCCCAAAATCGCTTTGGGACGTGTGTTTCATAAGAATAATGACGAAAGACAACAATATACTGGCCCCACAACAACGTTGTGCGGTTGACAGGACCGACCGATATTGGCTAACTCAATGTGCTAACGTGAGAGGCCTTCCGGGACGTTCCTGGGGGGCTTTTCTTTTTCCTGCTGTCTGCTGTGTCAGCCTTTCCTGTCTGTTACTGCTGTAGTGTCTTCCGACCGTTCTTTTTGCCAGCGGTCGTAAAGGTCTTGCAACACGCTTTCCGCGTTGCTGTTCATCCAAGTTTCAAAGCCTTGCCCGGTCTTGGACAATAAGTTTAGCGTGACACCTTTACCGGTCACCCGAATGTCGGCGATCGCCGTGCCGTCAGCACTGCGCAAGGTGCGCGGTTTGCTCAATGTGGGTTTCGGTTTGGCCAGAGGCGCTTTGGCGGCTGTAAAGCAGGCCTCAAATTTCGCATCTGATGTTAGGGCGCCGAATTCTGGTCGGTTCGCAACCCGTGCCGCACGTCCCAACGCCCCCTCGGCCTTCAAGGCCGTGCTAAAAGCTATCCAACGGTCCCGCCCTATGCCGGGTGCGGCCCCAATCTTGCGTAAGAAGTCCAGATCAAATGCCTGACCCACTTTCAACATCCGTGACACCATCGGTAAATCCATCGACAAAGCATCGGCAATTGTCGGCCGGTCGTATCCCATGGTGTCCAATTGTGCTGCGAAGGACGCTTTTTCGATAAAACTAAGATCTTGCCGCGCGGTGTTTTCCTGGCCTTGTGCCATCACCAAAGCCTGATCATCCAATTGCCGGATCATCGCTTTAACGGGTAGGCCTAATTCACGCAGGGCGCGCAGCCGTCGCCGCCCATAAACGATTTCATACCGATTGGGCGTTTTGGGATGGGGGCGCAACAACACAGGCACTTGCTGACCGTAGGTGCGCAGACTGTTGACCAACTGCGCATGCGCGTCCGAGTTATGGCCCAGCCGGTCCTCAACACCCGCATCATCAATCTGATCTGCGGGCACATCTTGTACCGCGTTTTCTTGCATCTTCGTCAAGGAAGATTGCAAAGCACCTACGGCACCGCGATGCGGGGCAGGGGCGCGCTTGCCAGCTGTCATTGCGGCACCGGGGTTTAAAATGCCTTTGCGTGCCATCTATCGTCTCCAGGATGCGTGCAGCAGCGCTTCTATTTCGTCATTCACAGCGTCCAGTGAATCCACCGCGCGGTCATAGGTGTTGCGATGAAACTGCGACCGCTCGACCTCGTACACAGTTTGTTGGGTCAAACCGGCATCAGATATTGCCGTGGACTTCAGCATCGGGGCAACCATCACGTCCGCTTCGAACAGCTGGCGCAGAAAGGCGACCACCTGTTGCTGCGGACCATCATTGGGCTCATAGCGGTTGATCAAAAACCGCATAAAGTCGAAATCCATATTCGCGCCAGCCCCGCTGACAACATCCAACAAATCAGCGCTCATCTGCAAGAATTGCGACATTGAAGCGACATCCAACATGTTCGGAATCACAGTGATGATCAGCCCGGTAGAGGCACATAAAGCGGCCATTGTCAGATACCCTAGCTGGGGCGGGCAATCGAACAGAACGACATCATAGTTGCTCTCAACATCGCGCAAAGCCGTTGCCAGCCGGGCAAAGAAGGGGGGCTGCACATTGGCGCGCAGCGCTTGTGGGGTTTCGTGCTCAAACTCTTGAAGCAACAAGCCGCCGGGCGCTAAATCAACACCGGTAAAGAACGTTTTTTGGATAACGGAGGCAAGGGGCAGGGGGTCTTCATACCGGATCGCATCATAGACCGTGCCAGACTCTAAGAAGTCGATTTCGGGCTGATAACCAAACAAAGTCGTCAAAGAAGCCTGCGGGTCGATATCAACGGCAAGAACGCGATATCCTTTTAAGGCCAATTTCTGCGCTGTGTGCACGGTGCTGGTGGTTTTGCCAGACCCGCCTTTGAAGTTCAAGAAAGACAGGACTTGAAGCTTGTCGCCTGGCTTTCGTCCCTTGCGATATGTGCCTGGCGCTTTGGCTGTGGCCTCGAGGGTATCGCGAATCTCGGACAGGTTTTCCCCTGAATAAAGCCTTCTGCCTCCGGACGTCGATTCAACTTCGGGCAGTTTCGAGTCAAAATGCAACTTGCGCAGAAAACTGGTGGAAATCCCTAGCAGGCTGGCTGCTTCGCTGGCCGAGAACAGGCGCAGCGACTTGCGTGCATCTGGGGCGAACACGCTCAGCATGTGCCCTTCCAAAGCACTGGACAACGCTTTCGCATTCTCACGAATACGTGTATTGATCCGGTCACCCGGTGAGCTGTGCTCCATCGTAAACTGCCGCCGTATGTCAGTAACGCTTTATTGCGCTTTGCCGTTCTTTTTCGTTTTCATAGCGGAGTTATCCCCAGGCATGCAAGTGATTCCTGCGTCTTTCACATGTCTAACTGCATTCACGTGCTTTGATTAGGGCCTAAAACCCACCCGTTAGACTGCTGCCTGGCCTGGCAAGAAGACAGTCAGTCCGCCCCAGATTGATAGGATTGCGGCTAGTGTCAGCATGATTTTGACCAAAATCGGAAAGGTCGAAGCTTTTAGACTGTCGCCCAAGCGGCTGCCGATCCAAACACCCGCAAAAGCGGGAACGATGACGATCAACCCAATCACAAATGCAGACGGTTCATAAAGCCCGGCCAGCGCCAAAGTCGGCATATGCAGCACGGCCATCACGATAAACATCGCACTTGTTGCGAAGATGAAAGACGGGCGCGTAAGACCCGCGGCAAGAAAAAACGCGGGTGCGACCAATCCCGACAGACCAATCGCGCCATGCACGATGCCTGCCAAGCCGCCAAATACAGGGGCGAGTATCGTTTTGCGCTGCGCTTTCATTTCTGCATGCTGTGGGTTGGGGCGAAACAGGAAGATCAGCACCGACAGGCCCAAAGCTATCTCTAAATAAGCGTTTTCGACTGCTTTCAGCAGAAATGTCCCCGCGACCAAGCCTAGGATTGCTGTAAATAGGAACCCATGCAGAAACGGAATGTCGCGATGCGCGCGAAAAGTCCAAAATTGCCACAAATTGGTGGCGAATGCGGGGGGGACGGCAATCGAAAGGGCAAGGGGCAGGGACCCAAAAGCCGTCAACATCGGGATCGCGACCATAGGCAGGCCGAAGCCAAGCGCGCCTTTGGCAAAACCTCCGATGAAGTAACTTGCCGAAGCAACGGTCAAAATGATCCAATCTACTGCCATAACGGCCCAATCTTCGTGGTTGCTATTGGGCGGTGACTTTACCCGCTTTTATGCTCAATACTCCGAGTTTCGTAGCGTCGACAACACGATTGCAAACCTGGTCACGTTTAAACGAGCCTGCAAAATTTCTGTGTTGGCAAAACGATGGCAACCGGATTGCCCAGCTCACTACTTTTCGAAATCGTGCACAGTATGTTGTTGCCTGCAGCCAAAAAGCGCGGGGGATCCGTTACAAAATCGACCCCAGACGTGTCCCATCGCCAAAAAATCCTTGGTTTCCATAGGCAGGCCCTTGGACGAAGACGCGATCTGCGTGGGTATGTTACAATCATATCGGGTGTGGCGCTATCTCGGCGTTGCGCGCCGTTCACACTCGCCCCAATTTAGCCTGTTTAGAGCCTTGTTAGGTAACCGAAATTGTCAGCTTCCCTAGGGCTGCGATTTCCATTTCCATCACATCGCCTTTGACAACCGGCCCAACCCCGGAAGGCGTGCCAGTCATAATTACATCGCCCGCCGCCAATTCGAAATAGTTGGACAAATAGGAAATCATCTCGGGCGTTTTCCAAATCAATTGGTTTAGATTCCCGTCCTGGCGCAATTCGCCGTTGACCTTTAGCGTGATCGCACCTTCGCTCAAGGGGCCGACTTCGTTGATTGGGTGCACCGGCCCAATCGGCGCAGAGCATTCAAACGCTTTGCCAATTTCCCAAGGACGCCCGGCTTTTTTCATTTGGCTCTGTAAATCCCGGCGTGTCATATCCAGGGACAATGCATAGCCATAAACATGCTCCATTGCGCGCTCGACGGGAATGGACTTGCCGCCAGATTTCAGCATAACGGCCAATTCCGCTTCATGATGCACATCCGAAGAGTGCGGGGGATAAGGGAAGGTGCCGCCGCTGGTTAGATTGTTAGGATTTTTCTGGAAGAAAAATGGGGCTTCGCGGTCCGGATCATGGCCCATTTCTATAGCATGCGCGGCGTAGTTACGCCCAACGCAATAAACGCGCCGCACCGGAAAAGTGCCGCCCGTCGTGACTGGGATTGAAGGCACCGGCGGCGGGGGGATGACATAATCGGGCATACGTGAATTCCATTGGATAGGCTCTATTTGTGCATAGAAGGTGTGACTCAAAAGATCAATCTGTGGGGTGTGTGTCCTCATCCTGTACCCGAAAAGCCCCCTGTTAGACCCTATTCTTTGCAAGCCAGTCGGAAGGATGGACACATTACGCCCCCCTCAACTTGCGACCAAACCGGACACCGTGTCGGACTGAATTCCCAGCGGCGGGCATGTCGTCGTCGACCTTATTTGGCAGTTATCATCGCAAAGTCATTCCCGAAAATGTTAGATGCAGCCTTTGTCAACGCCTATATTCGGCAATTGTAAATCGGTGATTCCGATCTGATAATTTCGTGCTACACGAGCAAATACAGCCGCACAGGAATGGAAGCATTTCTTGCCAAGAAAAACCTGAATCGAAAGATAGATAGATATGACCCTTACTCTACAACATGCCCAAGATATTATCCGCGACAGCTTGGAATGGCGCAAAGCTGAAGGGTTAAAACCGTTGACAGTCGCTGTGCTGGACAGCGCCGGTGTGGTGATGGCGTTGGTGCGTGAAGATGGGGCCAGCAATTTGCGGCCAGAAATCGCGCAAGGCAAAGCGCGCGGCGCGATCGGCTTGGGTCTTGGCTCGCGCGCATTGTTTGAACGCGCCAAAGCTGAGCCATTCTTTATCCAAGCGATGAATGCGCTGTCGCAAGGCTCTTTAGTGCCTGTTGCGGGCGGTGTGCTGATCAAGAAAGACGGCGTCATTTTGGGCGCGGTAGGGATTACGGGCGATACGTCGGACAATGATGAAGCTTGCGCTATTGCGGCGATTGAAAAGGCCGGTTTTGTGGCGGATGGTGGCTAAAAGCGTACGTTAGAGACTTGGAAATCCGTAAAGTTGGGCGGGGTTGTCGACCAGGATTTGTTTGCGCAGATCTGCATCGCAGCCCCAATCGCCCAAAAGATCCAGAAGGGCTCCGTCATTGGGCATGAACCCTGGCTGACGCACATGTGGCCAATCCGAGCCCCACATCAGCCGGGACGGGTACGCCGCAATCAACGCATCGGCCATCGCGGCGATGTCTGAATAGGGCGGGCCATCTTGTGCGCTGATGCGATAGGGCCCGGTGAGTTTCACCCATGTTTGACCCTCTTTGAACACCGACAAGAAGCGCTGAAACCCACGATCACGCAGGCCTTTGGCCGCGTTTGTGTAGCCCAAGTGACCAAACACCACCGGCACTTTTGAGGCGGCCAAGGTCGCAGCGATGTCGTCAAACGCCTCAACATGGGCCAGAAATTCGATATGCCAGCCCAAATCGGCGATACGGGTCGTGAACGCCAAGGCGTCATCAACAGACGGAAATGTCATCCCGCCGCTATCGACGATATTGACGCGAATACCGCGTGCACCGGCCGCGTGAAAGCGTTCCAACTCGGCATCGGTGACGTCTTTTGTGACGGACACAACGGCGCGCAGCCGCTCTGGATCCGCGCCCGAGATCTGCAATGTGGCGCTATTATCCTCGGCGTAGACACTGGGTTGAATGACCACGCCGCGCGCAAGTCCCAAGGTTTTGGCCATTTTCTCAAACACGGCGATCTCGGCTACGGGGGGTGTGTAGCTGCGATTGGGAACATAGCGATGTTCATGCCCGCTTGGAAACACGTGGAAGTGTGTGTCGCACGCGCCGGGCGGCATCTCAAAGGCAGGGCTGCGCGGGTCAGGATCGGGGCCTGGGCAGAAGGGAATGTCGTCTTTTGGATTCATGGAACAGGCTCTATCTGCGTCGACCGGATGAAGTGAAGCCGATCCGCACATTGTCTGCAAGCAGATTGATCGTGGCTTTAAAGTCTTGTACCCAAGACCCAGAGGAGGCACCCCAAGACCGGGCGCATATCTCAAAGCAGGATGACCCCATGGTGAACTATGTGCAGGCCAATGGCCTTAAGATGGCCTATCAATTTGACGGCCCCAAGGATGCACCGGTGTTGGTTTTGTCCAACAGTTTGATGTCGACGCATCGGATGTGGGATCCGCAAATGACGGCGTTCACTGCGCGCTACCGAGTTCTGCGCTATGACACGCGCGGTCACGGTGCGACGGAAACGACGGATGGGCCTTACACGATTGATCTGCTGGCGCGCGATGCGGCCGCATTGATTGAGGCGTTGGATGTGAGGCCGGTGCATTTCTTGGGTCTGTCGATGGGCGGGATGATCGCGCAACGTCTGTCGGTCAATCGCCCCGATCTGGTGCGCTCTTTGATGCTATGTGACACTGCGTCTGAAATGCCGACCCTTGCGATGTGGAATGATCGGATCGCAGTTGCCCAGGCGCACGGCATCGAAGGGCTGTTGGGCGGCACCATTCAGCGTTGGTTCACGCCGGGCTTTGTTGAACGCGCGCCTGCCGCAGTGGGGTTTGTCGAAGGCATGATCCGTGACACAGGCGCTAAGGGCTATATTGCTTGCGCCAGCGCCGTGCGCGATATGAGCCAGACCGACATCCTGAAAGACATCACACACCCGACTTTGGTGCTTGTGGGCGCCGAGGATCCCGCCTGCACGCCTGCGCAAGCTTTGGTGCTGCATGATAATATCGCCGGGTCAGACCATATCGTGCTTAAGGATGCCGCGCATTTGGCGAATATCGAAAAACCGGTGGAATTTAACGCCGCTGTTCTCGCATTTCTTAAGCGCGTATCTTAGGGGGTGCGGCTTTGATCAGATTGCGCAAGGCATGGGCAAGTTGATGGTCATCACGGGTCAGCTGGGGCAGGGGGCCAATACCCCAAGATGCGCGCTTGGCCAATCGCGAGGTCGTTCATGTAGACCTTGACAGATCATCCGACGTGATCACCGCCCTCATCGCAAATCGCACGATGTAAGACACCGCGCCTTAGGGCCACAAACACACGAAAGACACCAAGCTATGAGCACGCACACCACGATCAGCACTGACCTTTTGGGTGACATCCGCAACCGCTTTGCACATGTGGACAGCTGTCCGTTTGAGGGCGCGCGGGTGTTCTTTGAAAACGCGGGCGGTGCTTTGACGTTGAAATCTGTGGTCGAGACATCGGCGAAATTCGCGGCCATCCCGGACAATCAGGGCCGCGATAATCCAGCCGCGCATGCGTTGGTTGCTTTGATCACCAAAGCCAAGGCGGACATGGCGGTGTTTTTCAACGCACCAGAAGGCCAGTTCTTTGTGGGTGAAAGCGGAACCGAGCTATTGTTCCGCCTGATCCGCACGGCCTGTGTTGGAACTGATGCGGGCCGTGTGCTGGGCAGTACGTTAGAACATCCCGCAACGCGTAGTGCGGCGCGTCACTGGGCGGAGGTTGCGGGGAAAGCGCATGTTTTGGTGGCCCATGACGACGCGACAGGCTCAGTTGGGCCGGATCATTACGCAGATCAGATCACACCCGATACGAAGGTCGCTACGATCCTGCACACCTCGCCCGTGACGGGGATGGGGGTCGATGTGGCGGCGATTGCCGCTGAAATTCGCAAAACCGCAGCTGACTGCATCATCATCGTGGATGGGATCCAGCACGCCGCCCATGGCAGGCTTGATATCGCCAGCTATGATGTCGATGGGTATGTGGTGTCGCCCTATAAAGTGTTTTCGCGGCACGGGTACGGGGTCGCGTGGGTGTCGGACCGTTTGAATGCGATCAAGCACGAACATCTAATCGACGCACCGGGGGAGCCTTGGGAATTCGGCACCCGTGATACCGGTGCTTATGTGACCTTTTCGGATGTGGTGGATTATTTCGACTGGCTGGGCGGCGAGGTTTCGACCCTCACGGATCGGCGTGCGCGGATTGTGGCGGCGGGCGAGGCGATCCATGCTCATGAAAAGACTCTGACCGATGGGATGATCCACGGCATTGGCAATCAGACAGGTCTTGCGGATCTGCCCGGGGTGACGATCATTGGCGGTGTGGACAATCCCCGGCGTGAAGGCCTGGTGTCGATTGCAGTGGCGGGCATGGACGCCCCAGAGGTCGTCACCAAGTTGCGCGAACGCGGCATCCGCACCCATACCCGCAAGGCCGATCACTACTCGGGCAATATTCTGGACCCGCTTGGCATGCCTGGCGCGATCCGGGTGTCGATGTGCCATTACAACACTGAAACC
>JBGCEM010000193.1:0-2901 GCA_045106335.1 Paracoccaceae bacterium
ATTTGTATTAATTTGAAACGGTTCGATGTTTGCAAAATCCAGACTAGCCGGATCGCGCAAAGCGCGTTATGCTCTTTGCCAATGATCTCGGAAAACCGGGACGTTCGAGGCAGCTTTTGGCGGTTAACAATGACAGAGATGGTGTACGGCACGATCCCAGTTCGGGATTCTGAGCCTATTCTTCCCAAGTGGTGGCGGACAGTCGACCGGTGGTCGCTTAGCTGTATCCTTTTGCTTTTTTGTATCGGCCTCTTGCTGGGCTTGGCCGCATCGCCGCCGCTGGCGTCCAAAAATGGGTTGGTGCCCTTTCACTATGTGCAGCGCCAGGCGTTTTTCGGTTCCGTGGCGATGATTGTCATGGTCGTGACCTCGATGATGGCGCCGCAATTGGTAAGACGTTTGGCGGTGCTGGCGTTTTTAGCGTGTTTTGTGGCGCTCGCATTGTTGCCGTTTCTGGGTACAGATTTCGGCAAAGGGGCGGTGCGGTGGTACTCTTTCGGGTTCGCTTCGTTACAGCCATCTGAGTTCCTAAAGCCTGCTTTCGTTGTTGTGGCTGCCTGGATGTTGGCCGCCGCACAGGATCTGAATGGCCCGCCGGGGCGGCTTTGGTCTTTTGTTCTTTGTGTTTCCATCGTTTTGATGTTGGCGCTGCAACCCGATTTTGGCCAAGCCGCGTTGGTTCTGTTTGGCTGGGGTGTGATGTATTTTGTGGCCGGCGCGCCGATGGTGTTGCTGGTGGGCATGGCGCTGTTGGTGGTGACGGGGGGTGTTTTTGCTTACTCAAATTCCGAACATTTCGCACGCCGCATTGACGGGTTCTTGAACCCAGATGTGGATCCCACAACGCAGCTTGGCTATGCCACCAACGCGATCCGCGAAGGTGGTTTGTTCGGGGTTGGTGTGGGCGAAGGCACCGTCAAATGGTCCCTACCAGATGCGCACACGGATTTTATCATTGCCGTCGCTGCCGAAGAATATGGCCTGGTTCTGGTCTTGTTGATCATTGGTCTTTTCATGGGCGTCGTCGTGCGGTCGTTGCTGCGCCTTGTGCGCGAGCGCGACCCATTTGTGCGCCTGGCTGGGACCGGTTTGGCCTGCATGTTCGGCGTACAAGCGATGATTAATATGGGCGTCGCTGTGCGTCTGTTGCCCGCCAAAGGCATGACATTACCCTTTGTCAGCTATGGCGGGTCGTCGGTCATCGCCTCAGGAATTGCCGTTGGTATGTTGTTGGCTTTCACGCGCACACGTCCGCAAGGGCAGCTGAACGATGTGCTGGGGCGGACACGGTGAGCACGCCGCTGTTAATTATCGCGGCAGGTGGCACGGGTGGGCATATGTTTCCCGCCCAGGCCTTGGCTGAAGAAATGGTCAAGCGGGGCTGGCGCGTGCGCCTCAGTACCGATGATCGTGGGGCGCGCTATGCGGGCGCGTTTCCCGATGCTGTTGAGATCGATCAAGTCAGTTCGGCCACCTTCGCGCGCGGTGGTTTGACGGCCAAACTGCGCGTCCCGCTGAAAATCCTGCGTGGGACGTTAACGGCGGCAATGCGTATGCGCAAAGATCCCCCCGCTGTGGTAATCGGTTTTGGCGGCTATCCGGCCATCCCGGCCATGGCAGCCGCGACTTTGCTGCGCTTGCCGCGCCTGATCCATGAACAAAACGGCGTGTTGGGCCGGGTCAATCAACTGTTTGCCCGGCGTGTGACGCAAATCGCGTGCGGGACTTGGCCCACTGACCTGCCGGATGGCGTGAGCGGCATCCATATCGGCAATCCGGTTCGCGCCACCATCATGGAGCGCGCCGGTGCGTCCTATATTGTACCGGGCGATTACCCGATGAAGATCGCGGTGATTGGTGGCAGTCAGGGTGCGCGCATTCTGTCCAAAGTCGTCCCCGCTGCGATCACTGAGCTTCCCAGCAACATTCTGTCCAATCTGACTGTCGTCCAACAAGCCCGCGACGAGGATGCAGATCAGGTCAAACAGGCCTATGCCAATGTCGGGATTCGCGCCGAAGTGGCCCCGTTTGTTGATGTGGCGCGCGCCTTTGCTGAGGCGCAGTTGGTGATTTCACGTGCAGGCGCCTCCAGTATTGCCGATATTTCTGTGATTGGGCGGCCCTCGATCCTGGTGCCCTTGGCGGCGGCGATCCGCGATGAACAATCTGCCAATGCGCGCGGTTTGGTCGAGGCGGGTGGTGCGATCTTAATGCCCGAGGATCAGTTCACACCCGACGCTTTGGCCCAGAATATCGAACGCGTCCTGACAGACCCCAGCCACGCCCTGCGCATGAGCCAAGCCGCCCAAAGCCAAGGCAAACCCGATGCCGCAATCGCCCTGGCCGATCTGGTCACCACCTTGCACCAAACTGCCCTTGAAGGAGCCCGCACATGAATGCCGCCGCGACAAAACTGCCTTTGGATGTGGGTCCGATCCATTTTGTGGGCATCGGCGGAATTGGCATGTCGGGTATTGCCGAGGTGCTGTTGAACCATGGTTATGTGGTGCAGGGCTCGGATCTGAAGGCGTCGAAAATCACGCAGCGCTTGACCGAGTTGGGCGCGCATATCTTTGATGGGCAACACGGCGACAATGTGGAAACGGCCGAAGTGGTGGTGATTTCCTCTGCCATCAAGCCCGGCAATCCGGAACTGGATGCCGCGCGAACTAAGGGCCTGCCGATTGTGCGCCGTGCCGAGATGCTGGCCGAATTGATGCGCCTCAAATCCAACGTGGCCGTCGCGGGCACCCATGGCAAAACCACCACCACAACGATGGTCGCAGCGCTTCTGGATCACGCCAAGTTTGACCCCACTGTGGTGAATGGTGGCATCATCCACGCCTATGGCTCGAATGCGCATGTGGGCGAGGGCGAGTGGATGGTGGTCGAGGCCGATGA
>JBGCEM010000194.1:0-6881 GCA_045106335.1 Paracoccaceae bacterium
TATCCTTGTCTTGATGCTGATTGTTAGCGGGATGGCTGTCGACTTTATGCGCTTTGAATCGCGTCGCGCCGAATTGCAAGGTGTTGTTGATCGCGCCGTTCTGGCGGCTGCCGACCTTGATCAGGCCCGTGACCCGGCCGACGTTGTCACCGATTACTTTGATAAATCAGGTATGCTTGGTCAGATGAAGGGAGAGCCTGTCATAACGCCAGGCACTGATTATCGTCAGGTGACAGCCAATGGCGAATTGGTCCTGAACACCTTCTTCTTAAAGCTGATTGGTATGGACCAACTGATTGCAACCGCGTCATCGACCGCGATTGAAGGTGTCGGCGACATCGAAATCTCGCTTGTCTTGGATATCTCTGGTTCGATGGACTTTGAGTTGGTCAATGACGATGGCTCAACACCAACGATGGTTGATCCTGACACGGGCAACACGCGTGCTGTCCGCCGGATTGACGTCTTGCAAGAAGCAGCAGGCAACTTTGTTACCACATTGCTGACGGCTGCGAACGCAGACAAAATCTCAATCTCGCTCATTCCTTATTCCCATCAGGTGAATGCTGGCGAACTGATGTTTGACAACCTGAACACCAACGACTCGCACGGCTTTTCGCATTGCATTGAATTTGCTGCGACTGATTTTAATTCGACCACGTTTGACGTGAACGACACCTATGACCAAACGATGCACTACCAATACAACCCGACTTATGACCAGTGGGGCAATCTGGCTGCGGATATCACGGAACCAATCTGCCCCTTCTATGACTATGAAGCGATTGTCCCGCTGTCGCAGAACGCAGGTTTGCTCACCGGGATCATTGATCAATATGAACCGCGCGCGGGTACATCCATCTTCTTGGGCCTGAAGTGGGGCGTCACCATGCTTGACCCATCGATCCAACCCGTACTGGCAGGGATGCCCAACGGCACCATTGATGACGCGTTCGATTCACGCCCTGCCCCCTACCCGGCCGACAACGCTGTGGGAGACACCAAAAAATACATCGTCTTGATGACAGATGGTCAGAATTCAAATACGTCGCACCTGCAAAACTGGGCCTATGATACCCCAAGTGAAGTTGCACACTGGGCGAACGAGAACTTCTGGCACTTTATTTCAACCGATACTGGTTGGGACGCGTCAGACAACTGGCTGACACCTGTCTATACACCTGAGCTGGGCGATGGTTACATGTCCAGCATGTGTGACGCCGCCAAGGCGCCGGGCCGCGACATCATCATCTACACGATCTCATTGGGATCAATGGGTGATTCTCCAGAAGAGGTTGCGGCTGATGAACATGGGTGGACCCAGATGCGCAACTGTGCGTCTTCGCCCAGCTTCTTCTTCAAAACCAGCGGTGAAGAGCTTGTTCAGATCTTTGAAGACATCGCTGACCAGATCACTGACCTGAGGCTGACACAATGATCGGGGTTATGCAGCGCGTCACCCGTGCCCTGCGCGACTTTGGGCGCAACGAGGATGGCAATGGCACGATTGAATTCGTGCTGGTCCTGCCCGGCTTTATGTTGCTGTTCACCTCAGCCTATGAGGCCGGGATGCTGTCCACCCGTCACGTGATGCTGGAACGGGGCTTGGATTCGGCGGTGCGTGATGTGCGGATCGGCCGGATACCGGAACCCGACCACGAAATTCTGACCCAGCGCATCTGCGACTATGCATCGATCATCCCTGACTGTATGACTAACATTCGGTTGGAAATGATCCAGCGTAACCCGCGGGCTTGGGTCGACCCAAACGATGACGTGGCTTGTGTTGACCGCGAAGAAGAAGGCGATCCTGTCTTGAACTTCACAAACGGTGGCAACAACGAACTGATGATCCTGCGCGCGTGCGTCTTGTTTGAACCGATGATCCCGACGAGCGGGCTTGGCAAAGCCATCCCCAAAGAAAGTGGCAGCGCTTACGCACTTGTTGCGACCTCGTCCTACGTGATGGAGCCTTTCCGGAGATGATCACAATGCGGTCTTTGTTAAAGCGTATGCGCCGTTTGCGCGATGATGAGTCAGGCAGTATTGCCGTGGAAACCATTATGATGGTGCCACTGCTTGCCTGGGCGCTGTTGTCGACATTGGCTTATTTTGATGCCTATCGGGCAGAGTCAATCTCGGTCAAGGCAGGACTGACAATTGCTGATATGGTCAGCCGAGAAACCGGTTTCGTCACGAACCCCTATATCAATGGCACGCGCGATCTGCTGCAGTTTCTCACCATTGATGACAATTGGCCAGATTTGCGTGTGACGGTTGTGCGTTGGAATGAGAACCGCAATCGGCTTGTCCGGGTATGGAGCCAGGAACGTGGTCCACGCCGTCCGCTGCGTAACGCTGATATGCCAGCCATGGTGGATCGTTTGCCAACGCTGGAACACAATGAACGCCTGATCCTTGTCGAAACGTGGACGGAGTACACGCCGCTGTACTCGGTCGGACTGAGCCCATTCACGATGGAAACATTCACATTCATCAGCCCGCGCTTTGTCACTCAGCTTTGCTATAAGCCGCAAGACACAACACCGGATGACGACGCCGTCTGTTAAAGAGCTGCACCCGCGAGACGCAAAGCGATTTGTTCGGCCATGAATTTGGAGGCACCCGCGTTCGTGACGCCGCCGACGCCGACGCGATTTCCAAATCGCCACCACATTCCCGGTACCCAGGCACGGGGTTGTTTGGCATTTAGGATCAAGGCAAAGCCGTTTGACGGTTTCAACGCGAACGCGCCACGGCTGACCCCTGTGATTTCGGACATCGCGGCCAGTTGCGCCCCGCTGGTGTCGAACAGTCCATCGTCCGTCAGCACCAGCGACATGCGCGTCGCTTGACGCATCCGTTCGGCCCCCCACAGCACCAAGACGCCCATCACGACCAGAAATGTGGCCCCCACGAAACCAGCGAACCCGGCAAATCCCGCGTAAACCAGCAACGCCCCAAGACCCAGTTGCACCGCATAAGCTGCCCCCCGGCGCACCGGCGAAACGGAAATTGTGGCATGGATGGTGTCGGTGTCGGGGTTCAGCATTGCGGCATCCTGATTATGTCGCCTTTCGACTAGCGGAACAGGATCACATTTGCCAGTGCAATGCCCTCTGCAATATCGACGGGCCGTATATCAAGCCGCATGCGTGACGAACGGACGCTGGTGTTTAAGATGGCGGCGGACAACGTTTTTCCGTTTTGATCCCTCTAGCAATTGCCGTGCGGAACAGGGGCGTTCTAAAGACGTGGCCAATTCTGGTAAAATCGCGCGCAATTCTGCGCGAGCTTCGGGGCCTACTTTGCGCATTGCCTCTTGACCTGGCAGCAGTGTTTCGGACGGACACCCATTTGCAAAAATCACCTCATGACGGTCGCACAACAGATGAAGGTACGTGACCTGCTTTGGTTCATGGGCCAACGCGACACCCGCAACAGGCAATAACGCCTTGGCAGCGACAAGAGCCTCTTCGCAGCCGACGATACGGCCCACGATCCGTGACCCGATCAGTATCCGATGTTGCTGTGACACCCAAAGGTCATCCCGGGGCTGGCCGGGGCCCAAAGCGCCCTGCTTGATCCGCACAGGCGTCATGGGTCCTGCATTGCGCACCTGTGACTGCCCGATCCAACGGATCGGCTGCGCCCCGTGGTCTAGTGTTTCGATAAGATCACCAACGGCCAGATCTTCGATCAGTTGCTCACCCCTTGGGGTCTTGATCAGCGTCCCCGCGACATAGCAGGCAAAGTCCTGAAACACATTCGCAAACAGCCCAACATAGTTCGTGTCAATCCCCGGTGACACATTAAAGGATCGGATTTCAGGATCGCCGGGCCGCCGCAAATCTGTTCCGGCAAAGCTTGAATTTGCCAGATAAAGACCACCATCGTCGGTCTGAAACATGACCACGTTGCTGACAGATTGGGTTGTCCCGTCGGCATAGGTGACAACACCCGACACAACGGCGAGCGAATCTACCAAAACCGTCCCGCCACCGCCAAGCGTGACCGTTTCAAGCCCACTGAAATTATCAGTGGCTATGCCGCCATCATTATCCTGATCGTCAAACGACAGTGATGTGATGTGATCTTGTAACGGGTCACCGATTGAGCCAAAATTCTGCTCATAGATTGCGGTATTCTCAACTGTGGGAGTGCCCTCATTTGTGTCAGCATCTGCAAAAGTGCCAAGGAAAATGACGTCTCTTACGATGACTACCATTTTGCGCTGCCTGCCTTTGCCTCAATTCAGATTATCCGACAATTTGCGCAATTTATCTAAAGAAACGGTTACGCCCGTTGTCGTCACGCAGCACGCGGGGTTTTCCTTTGCTGCGACCTTCGCTAGGTGATGCGCAACACAAAGACCAAAGGACACGCCCCATGCCGATGGAAAAGACATTCGACGCCGCCGCCCGCGAAGGCGATATCTATGCCAAATGGGAAACCTCTGGCGCGTTTAAGGCCGGGGCAAATGCCCGCGACGGCGCGTCCACCTATTGCATCATGTTGCCCCCGCCCAATGTCACCGGACACTTGCACGTCGGCCACGCGTTTAGCCAGACCTTGATGGATATCCTGATCCGCTGGAAACGGATGCAGGGGTTCGACACGCTGTGGCAGCCGGGGCTGGATCACGCGGGCATCGCCACGCAGTTGATGGTCGAAAAGGATCTGGCCGCCAAGGGCGAACCCAAGCGGGTCGAAATGGGCCGCGAGACATTCTTGGGCAAAGTCTGGGACTGGAAACAAGCATCCGGCGGCGTAATCGAACAGCAGGCCCGCCGCATGGGTCATTCGATGGATTGGGAACGCTCTGCCTTTACAATGTCCGGGGCCGACAGCGCGCCCGCCGGTGAAAAGCCCGGCAATTTCCACGAGGCCGTGCTGAAGGTCTTTGTTGATATGTACAACAAGGGCCTGATCTATCGCGGCAAACGCCTCGTGAACTGGGACCCGCATTTTGAAACCGCGATTTCGGACCTTGAGGTCGAGAACACCGAAGTTGACGGCCATATGTGGCACTTCAAATACCCCCTACAGGGTGGCGAAACCTATGAATACGTTGAGAAAGACGAAGACGGGAACGTCACCGTGCGCGAGACGCGCGAGTATAGTTCCATCGCCACAACCCGCCCCGAAGCCATGCTGGGCGCTGGTGCCGTGGCCGTCCACAAAGACGACGCACGCTATTCCCCCATCGTCGGCAAGCTGTGTGAAATCCCCGTGGGACCAAAAGAACAGCGCCGCCTGATCCCGATCATCACCGACCCCTACCCCGATATGAATTTCGGCTCCGGTGCGGTGAAAATCACCGGCGCCCATGACTTTAACGACTATGAAGTCGCCAAGCGCGGCGGCATCCCGATGTACAACCTGATGGACACCAAAGGCGCGATGCGCGCCGACGGCAAACCTTATGTAGAGGAGGCCGCGACGGCACAGGCCATCGCCAATGGCGAACAGGAATTTGACGAGGCGATGATCGCCGCGATGAACATGGTGCCCGAAGCCTATCGCGGCCTTGATCGGTTTGAGGCGCGCGCCGCGGTCGTCGCCGACATTACTGCCGAAGGCAACGCGGTGATGACCACCGTGACCCGCGAGGTTGACGGCGAAGAAGTCACCGAAACCGTGCCCTACGTTGAAAACAAAAAGATCATGCAGCCTTTCGGTGACCGCTCCAAAGTGGTGATCGAGCCGATGCTGACCGACCAATGGTTCGTGGAAACCTCCAAAATCGTCGACGACGCCCTGAACGCCGTGAAAAACGGCGACGTTAAGATTATGCCAGAAAGCGGCGAAAAGGTCTTCTACCACTGGCTCGAAAACATCGAACCTTGGTGCATCTCGCGCCAACTCTGGTGGGGCCACCAAATTCCGGTTTGGTTTGGACCAACCAAAACCAATTCCGGTGAGGGCTATCATCTTACTTACAAACCCAAAAAACAGTTTTGCGCAGCGACACAAGAAGAAGCATTGAGGCTTGCAAAGAGATACTACGGCGAAGACGTAGAAGTCAGCTTCAGCAGATTTGACCATCTAACCCCACCAGCAGGTAGGCGTAAGGAATCTAATCCGACCGCGAGCAGTTTCGGGTCACCCGGCAATATGGCTTTAAATAACGTCACACTGTCTCGCGACCCCGACGTACTCGACACTTGGTTCTCGTCTGGCCTCTGGCCTTTTGGCACGCTCGGCTGGCCTGAAGACACAAACGAATTACAAAAATACTTCCCCGGCGATGTCCTGATCACCGGCCAAGACATCCTGTTCTTCTGGGTGGCCCGGATGATGATGATGTCTCAGGCCGTCCTCGACGAAAACCCGTTCCACACCGTTTACCTGCACCAACTGGTCCGCGACGCGAAGGGCCAGAAGATGTCAAAGACGACCGGCAATGTCATCGACCCGCTTGATATGATCGACCAATACGGCGCCGACGCCCTGCGCATGTCGAACGCCGCGATGGCGGCCCTTGGCGGCGTGCTGAAAATATCCGAGGACCGGATCAAAGGCTACCGTAATTTCGGCACCAAAATCTGGAACGCCTTCGGCTTTGCTGACCATTACGAGGTAAAATTCCAACCCGAAAACCCCCTGCCCGACGCCACCGCGACGGTCAACAAATGGATCATCGGCGAAACCGCCAAGGTGCGCGAAGAGGTCGACGCCGCCCTCACAGCCTACCGGTTCAACGACGCGGCAAATGCGCTTTATGCCTTTACCTGGGGCAAGGTCTGCGACTGGTTCGTGGAACTGTCCAAACCCGTCCTGCAAGGCGACGATGCAGCGGCCAAGGCCGAAACAGAGGCCACGCTTGCGTGGGTGCTGGACCAAGTGTTGATCCTGCTGCACCCCATCATGCCCTTCAT
>JBGCEM010000195.1:0-8199 GCA_045106335.1 Paracoccaceae bacterium
GCTTTTGCCGGATCTTGCATGATCTGCTCAAACGCATGGGCCAATGGGCCCGGTTCAGGCGCGGCGATCAGCCCTTCAGCACCATCCGTGATGAATTCCAACGGACCGCCGGCATCCGTGACGGTGATCACCGGCTTGGCCGCCAGCATCGCCTCAAGAGTGATGTAGCCATAGTCTTCGTCGCTGGGCACGAACACGACCGCGCGGGCCTCGGCGTAGCTGCGCAGCAAGGTGGCATCGTCCACAGCACCCAGCCATTCGACCTGTCCTGCCAGCCCCAACTCAAGCGCTAAGGTACGCAGACTGTCGGCATAGGCGGGGTTTTCTGCGGTGCCGGCGATGACCAGACGCATCTTCGATTTGGTGCGGGCCAAGGCGCGCAGGATCAGATCGAGCCGCTTGGACGGGTTGATACGCCCCGGCGCAAACAGGTAATCACCATAGTCGCCCTGTAGCATCGCATCCGCCTGAGGCGGCGGGTGGTAGAGCGGGGTCGAGGTCACATCGAGGTGCTCTTTGAGCCGCGCGGCCACATTGCCGGAATTGGCATAGATCGGATGGCGGCTGGCCGCAAAGGCGCGCGCATCCTCAGCCCGGATCAGGGCGCGCAGCGCGGCCCCGTCGGGATCATCCAGCAGGTCCGAATTGCCAAGCGCCCATTGATCGTAGGCCTGCCGGTGCTGGTGAATGATCCAGAACTGCATGTCAGGATGATGCGCCAGATAGGCCGGGAATTTCAGCCCGATCATCCGGTCAACGGCGACGCCTTCGACCTCAGAAACATCAAGCAGTTTGGCGGCCAGAATGTGATCGGCCAGCACCTCGCCGGGATACCATTTGAACGGCACGGTGATCTCAGCGGCTTCATGGCCATGGCGTTGCAGGGCAGACACAAGGTTGGCGGCATGTCGCTCTGCCCCACCGGTGACAAAGGGCACCTGCGTGCGAAGAACACCAATACGCATGCGCTTAGCTCTCTGTCAGGGGTTTCGTCCCCAGCACACACAGGTCCTGAGGGCCGAACATCAAAAAGGCAATCTCGTCATCCAGACCCGGCTTGGCCATGAATTCCTCAAACCGCTCATGGGCGTTGAGATGGCGGATGTCCACGGGGTGAAAGCCTGCGGTTTCAAAGAGCACACCCATGACCTGCTCCGGCATCGGTTTGATGTGGGTCGGATCTGTGTGAAACGTCGTGGCCCCCACCAGCACGTTGCGGGTGTCGGGCGTCTCAAACAGCAAGATACCGCCCGGTGCAAGCACACGGATCGCCTCGCGGGTGATCCAGGCGACCATGTCAAAGGGCAAGTGTTCAATCAGATGATGGGCCGAGATCACCGACAGGCTGCCGCTCTCGGCCTCTGCCAACACCTTGATCGCATCGCCAAGGCGCAGGTCAAGGTCAAGCTCTTGGCCTTCGGCGATCTGCACCGGATTGGTGTCCACACCAAACGCCTCGATGTTCATTTCGCTCAAGAGTTCCACCCATTCGCCGCGTCCGCATCCCAGATCCATCACAGGCTTCTTGCCGGTGCGCATAACGGCGGCCTCAACATCAGGCAAATAGATCCGCAGACGGCGCGCGATCTCGGATCTTGAGCCGCGATACCGGTTCTCAAGCCGGTTGTAGAACTGGTCCTTGAAGGCGGTGAAACCGTCAGAAGATGGCACGACCGGACCGTCGGGCGCAGGCGCATCTGCGGCGGGTGCTTCACCGCGCATCATCAACCGGTCCAGCCGCCCTGTCAGATCGCTGATGCTGCGCGACATCACCGAAAGCCCGGCTTTGTACTGCTCCATCTGGCGGTCAAACTGGGTATCATGAGCGTCATGCGCATTCTCAAGCGCATCGATGGAGGACCACGTTTTGTCCAGATCACGGGCATGTTCCGAGGCCGTCTTGCGCACATCGGCAAGGTGGTTTTCAACCTCCGTCAGCTTGCGCAGGCTCTGCTTGGCCATCCATTCGGTGCGACCAAGTTTGAACAGGGCAACGATGTAGCGCTCGATCTTTTTGAGGGGCTTCACCCTGTCTCTCCTGTTGTTGCGGTGTCGGGACGTGTGTTGGGGTTTGTGTTTCTCAGACGCTTTGGGCGCCACACCCGCTCCTGTTGCAGGGGGCAGATGCAAGCGTTTGGCCGGATCAGGGTGACTGACGCGGACAATCGCGTCAACGGCAAGATCACTAGATGTCGGAGCAGTCATGCGCGCCTTTCAGCCCCTCAGGGCTGACCCCGCTTTTCGTACCATTTTCGGCAAAACCCAAGGTACGCCTTATCGGCATCTTTGGGCGCATCAAGACCCCCGTCGTTCATCCATGCCCGCCATTCGGCCTCAAGCACATAGACGTCCCAGCCCGGTGCGACGGCACGTGCACGCGCATGGCTGTCGGATTTCAGATGCACCTCGACCGGTTCACCTGCAGGCTCGGCTTCAATCAGATTGACGCTGTGGCGGTTGCGAAAAACCACCATCTGGTCTTCGACCCGCACGGCATAATCGGGGATGTGGTTATGCGCATCATCCTGTTTGGCAATATTGGACACCAGACGGCGGAATTCGCGCGCTGTTGAAGCAGAGCCGCATTTGCGCTGTAGAACAGGCAGCGATATCCGCCACTCGGCTTTCTTGCCGCAATGCTTGCGGGCCAATTCGTAGAGCCTGCGCTCAAGCGGTTTGCGCAGACGGAAATAGTTGCGGTGCAGGGTCAGGACTTCATGGGCCTGAATGGCGTTGAAGACCCAATCCGAGAGCTGGATTTCAATCTCCTGCATGCGCCCATCGCGGGTCTCGCGCACAATGCGCGCTCTGTCGATGATGGAGAAAATATCAAGCTGTTCTTCGCCGCCCGTGACGATGTTGGTCTCAATCTGGGTGCCTTGCAGGCGCACCAAGGCGGCGCGCAAACCATCGTAGCCACGCCCGTCGGTCACCCGGTTGGTGGCTTTGAGCAGGTCATACGCCTTGAGACGGACGGTGCGCGAAACAGGTTGACCTTCGTTGAGAGCGGCCATGATCTGGCTGATGCAGTAGATCAGCACATCACGGTCATGGATCGTGGCCAGACCATCGGCGGAAGGTTTAACCTCCAAATAGGATTTACCGCTTTCATTCTCGTAGCGACGCATACGGTGGTCGGGCTTGGTGGACAGTGAAAAGATCGGGTGCGCCATTGAGGCCATATCGCCCTTGGGCGCTGCATCGAAGATATCACATACAAAGAAATCCCCCTGACCAAGCCTGTCGGGAAGGAGCGGAGAGCGGGATTCTTTCGTGATTTCACACACCATGCCGTTTTATTCGTGATTTCACACACAGGGTCAAGATATTTCGTGATTTCACACATGGCCTTTCGTGACTTTACACACGTTCTTTCGTGACTCTACACACGTTCTTTCGTGATTTCACACACAGGGGGTCCGAAAAAAACATTTGCGATCATTACCTTACAAGGCAAAAAAAGGACGTAACACCTATTTAACACTTATTTAACACTAGGCGCTGCGTAAGAAATGCCTGTGGATAAGTCATAGCGACAATCTCAAAACCCAGTTTTTGCAGCAAAGTTGAGAATCTGCTTAGAAAAATACCAGCGCATTCACGCAGGTCTATTGCTCTAATCGGACCCTTTTTCGAGGTAGAGTTTCCAAGCCTCTTCGATCAAAACACCCTGTTGCACCCCTCGCCTACGCGCTTCTGCGCTGATCTGTTTGGCAACCTCAGGCATGACTTTTGCATGGACCTGCCCGGTTCTTGGACTGGCTTTCCGCCCTCTTTTCTTACGCACGCTGCGTTCTTCGAAGCCAAGTTTTTCACCAACGGCATCCGTACGGGCCACGGCCTTTTCACTGCTGTCTTTGGGCTTCCTGCGCAGCATATTCGGGTTCAGCTGAACGCTGAAAACATCGTCAGAACTCATTTAATCCTCCTGCGTCAAACGTTTGAAAACCTGCTGGGCAAAAGCCTGTGCGTTTTCTCGGGCCCGGTCCATATTGCCTTGGGCCGGCATCGAATAGAGATCCCCCCCATAGGCAAATAATGCTGAAAAAGCAGCACGTTCCATCAAGGGTGGGTCAATCACGTCAATGCCCTGGCCATTCAGCGAAAGGGCAATTCCCTTGTGCTGCTTTGACAAAATCGCCTTGGTCATCGTGAACACAACCGCATGAGCGATTTCGCGGTCCAGCGCCTCTTCTTCCTCGGCGACCAGTTCAAGCGCGCGGGCTCCGATGGTGGCGTCCAAAGTGGTGGCGCGCATCGGTGTGAGCACAAGATCGGCCTGCGAAATTGCGCGCGAAATCAGGCGTGATGCAATGCCCTCCAGATCAACAATCACGACGCGGCCGTCGCCTTCCTTTTCTTTGATTGTGCGCACGATCGAACTTTCGGTGACCTCCGTCAGCACTTCGATGCGGTCAGGCAAATCTGCTTTGCTGCTCCACAGCGTCAGAGATTTGTTCGGGTCGCAATCCAGCATGGTCACCTCGATGCCGGCATGGGCCAGTTCGGTGCCCAGAATAATTGCAGTTGTGGACTTACCGGCCCCCCCTTTGGGAGAGGCGACGACGATTGTTGGCATAGGGTGCTCCAATACTTACCGGATTAATTTAGTAACCGGATAATTAAACAAATCCAATATTTATTTTTATCCGGTAATTTGAATTATCCGGTAAGTATCAAGCCTTCTCACAAAGCTGCGATGTGGGGTTGATTGCCGTTGGAAATGCAGCCGCAGAAGGCCGAAATCAGGTCTAATTCCTGTGTTTTTTGCGCAACATTGCCAAAAAACCAGTAAAAAAATTTCGTTCTAAAACAGATAGTTAACTTGAAAATGGGGGGAGGTATGTAATTCGCTATACATCAAAGGTTGAGGCAAAGCGAAAAACCCCCTAAAGACAATCGGGATAACGGGTGTCGTGTGTCCGATGAGGGGGGTATTCCCTCTTTCAGGTGCGAAATCGACGGCCACACACACAAAAGTATAAACACAAAAGGTGCATATATCATGGCAACTCCACAGCAGATCAACGACCTCGTAGGCCTTTACGTCGCTTATTTTGACCGCGCGCCAGACCCTGAGGGTTTGCAGTTCTGGATTACGCAGCTGGACAACGGTCGTGAGTTCAACACAATTTCTCAAGACTTCGCGATGTCCGCAGAGGCGCGTGAGATCTATCCATTCCTTGCAACGCCTGATCTGGTCGCCAACTCACCAGAAGCGTTCATCGGCAACATCTACCAAAACCTCTTTGGTCGCGCACCCGATCAGGACGGTTTGGATTTCTGGACACTCGCAATCAACTCAGGCGCCGTTGCACCCGGCGACATGGTTGAAGCGATCATGCTCGGCGCACAGGACACACTGGTGAACGGTGAGCTGATCCAGGACAAAACAATCGTCGCGAACAAAATCGAATGCGCGTTGATGTGGACAACAGAGGTTTCCCAGATCGAAGGCTTTGTCTTCGACGGTGAAGCATATGACGCAGCGGGCGCTGCCATCGACGGCGTTGGCGCCGATCAGGCAAGCGTAGACGCAGCCAAGCTGGTGACACAGCAGTACATCAACGAATTCGCAACCGTCACTGATTTCCAGCTGAAGCAAGCAACGATGGAAGTTGTTGTCAGTGTGGCAGACGACACGATCACGAACGTCTTCGTTGACACACTGATGTGGGGCAACCCTGAGACTGGCTTCGGCATCCCAATTTCCGAGTTCTTTGGTGAGGGCGGCTACTTTAGCTTGATCGCCAGCCAAAAGTTCGCCGGCATCGCAGAAATCGAAGCTGATGAAGACATGTTCAGCATCATCGATTTCAGCGCAGTTGAAAGCATTGACGTCAACCCAACGACCACGGGTAATAACTCTGACATTGATGCAGATGGTGGCATCATCACATTCAACTACACAGACGGCTCTACAGACGATATCGCTCTGGGCACCCAGTACTATCAGCTGCTGACAGAACTGATGTTCGTTGACGCGGGCGACAACGGCAGCACCGAAAACACGCGCTTCTTCACAGACACGTCTCCAGCTCAGCTGCCTGTTTACGTGACAGCAGACGGTGGTACGACAACTGTTGCAAGCGAAGGTATTGGTGAGCCAATCGGTTACATCGACGCGACACTGATCACCCCAGGTGAAGTCACAACAGAGATCGTTGACGTCCCACTGATCCTGACGACAACCGTAAACAACGATTCCACAACGTTCCCCGGCTTCACTTCCGCGGATAACGATATCATCGTCGCGCCAACACTCGATCTGCTGCACGCAGCAACCATCGACGGTGGTCTCGGCCAGAACACATTGCAGGTGGATGCCAAAGGTCACTTTGCACAGCCACGTGCCCTGCTGAACATCCAGACGATCGAAGTTCAGAACCTGCCAAACATCTACACCGATGGTAATCAATCCAGCACGTACCCTGTCCTCAGCGGTACCGGCGATGTTGATTCCATTCTGGATCTGAGCCGTGCGACGGCGCTTGAAAGCCTTGTCGTGACCGAAGGGTCATACGACTATGTTTCCAGCGGCAACGACTCAGCCGGAAACCTTGCCCTGATCGGCATGCGCAACGATGCGACGCTGACCCTGTCTGGCGGTTTCAACAATGACGTTTATGTCACAACAACCGGTGGCTACCCTGCCGACGGTTTCACTGTCGCGCTGAACAACGTTCTGGGCCATGGCGGTAATGATGGTGGTAGCGATGACAACAATCCTGGCCGTGGCGCCAGCCTGTTCATCGCGGACAACGCAGCCAAGCTGAACCTGATTTCCGAAGGTGGCGGCAGCAACCTGAACGGCATCTACGGCTACAACGACACCCGCGTGACAGACATCGTCATCTCCGGCCAGGGACGTTTGTTCATTGAGGACGGTCTTGATGGCCTGATGGAGGACGAAACACCTCTGACAATCGATGCCTCCAACAACCTTGGTGGTGTTGACCTGAACATCGCAGGCGGTGAGTTCATCACCTTCACCGGTTCCAAGGGCGACGACCGTTTCTCTGTTGTGACAGAGGAAGAAGGTGGTACAGATCAAGGCGCTGACTACACCATAGATTCCGAAGTCACGATCACAAATGCTGATGGTGATAACTTCTATGAAGTGACAGCCAAAGAACTGACGCTGACAGACGCAGATGGTGACATCACCCTCAGTGCAGATACCGATCTTTCCACCATTACACTGGGCGACGGCGACAACACCGTAGCTGTTGAGACTGCTGAGCTGGAATTGACCCTTGGCAACGGCGACAACAACGTCGATGTCGACATTACAGCACCAAACGCAGAACTGGTCAGCAACGACGAGTTCGACAAAGAAGCTAACATCGTTGCAGGCGACGGCGAAAACACAATCCGTGTTGAAGTTCAGACGTCTTCTGCTGATGTTGCTGAAGTAAACGTAACCGCAGGCAATGGCGGCAACGAAATCGAAGTGACACAGTCAGGTGCTGCTACCTCGGCGACCCAGACAGTGGTCAACATCACGTCCGGTACCGGCGCTGACACAATTGTGGCCGAAGGCAGCGAGATCACCATCACTTCCGGTGGCGGTAACGACGACATCACAGTTGTTGGTACAGACAACGACTATGCGTCCGACAGTGTTGACACAGAAGGCAGCTCCCAAGTTGAGGGCGATACTGCTAACGACGATGGATTGTTTGCTGGTGGCAACGTTGTCACTTCAAACCCATTCATGGACGGCGTTCTGTTGAACATCGACACGGGTGCTGATTCAGCGACCATCACATTGGGTGTTGAAGGCGAAGTATCCGTTGGTGAGAACGGCAGTTCGCAGGACATCGCCTCCAGCAACGTTGTTGCAAAAGAAGGCTCCGTGATCACAGGTACGGACATCACGTTGAACGTGAACACCTATGCCAACCTGATCGCAGCTGACGTTTCCGGCGTCACATCTGTTGTTCTGGACGACGATGCGGGCAACCGCGCCAATTCAGCTCAGGCCAACGACCTTTACAACGGTGAGCGTGCACAGCTGACCGTCACAAGCGACCAGTTCCTCGCCATCGGTGCGGACAACATGTCCGTCGAAGGCGCGGTCTTTAACACACAAGGCTTCGTCAAGATCATCGTCACAGAGTCCACCTCTTTGACAGACCTCGGCGTTGACGATCTGCCACGCAACATCGACCTCTACCTTGAGATCGCAGACGGCGT
>JBGCEM010000196.1:0-55996 GCA_045106335.1 Paracoccaceae bacterium
TTTGGCCCCAGCGTCCAAGGGTTGTGTCCAAATGCGTGCAGGCAACATGAGCTTGGGGGTCAATTTGTTGGTGCAATTGACTCGGCAAGTGGCCGCAGCATTAGACGAAGATTTCGACATAGAAGTGATCGAAGCGCATCACCATCACAAAGTCGACGCGCCTTCGGGGACTGCGTTGATGTTGGGCCAAGCGGCGGCGGACGGGCGTCAGGTGGCGTTAAAGGATGTCACTGATAGTGGGCGCGATGGCATTACGGGTGCGCGCACGCGCGGAGACATCGGGTTTAGCGCCATTCGCGGCGGCGACATAGTCGGCGAGCATGATGTGCTGTTTGCCGCCAAAGGAGAACGCATTGTGCTGCGACATCTTGCAACCGATCGTGCGATTTTTGCCCGTGGTGCCTTGAAAGCAGCCCTATGGGCACAGGACAAAGCCCCGGGCCAGTATGATATGTTGGATGTGTTGGGGCTGGCGCGTTAAGTCTTGCGCGCCGGGAGTATCAAGCTTTGACTTGTCTGCTTTAAGAGGTAACGCAATTTAAAACTTTATCTGATCTAAGCCGCGAAGCTCTACGTATGTTTTGTACAAGTATCGCCAAGGTGGGATTATGTGTCTGCGGCTCGTTTTAACAATGTGTTTGGTTTTTGCTTTTGCCTCGGGTGCGCAGGCGGAATATACCAAAGTTAACGAAAAGTCGGAATTTGTGCGCTTGGTCACTGGCAAAATTCTAACGCGGCCCTGGGTGCAACTGCGGGTCACAGAAGATGGCCGGATCGAAGGCACAGGCGCGCGTTGGTCCGTATCCGGGGCTTGGTCCTGGCGTGATGGCTACTTTTGCCGCGATTTATTTTGGGGTGGCGATGACTTAGGGTATAACTGCCAAGAAGTCCGCGCCAGTGCGGCAGGCCATTTGCGCTTCATTTCAGACAAAGGCGAGGGCCGATCTGCAGGATTTCGCCTGCAGGACTAACCCCGTTCCAGGGTTCGCCCTTGGGCTGACATAGCGTAGCTTAGGTGTGCACAACTGCCGCTGTCCAAATCTACGTGCTTCGGCAAAGACGCCCGGCTTTACTTCCAAATTCTTTCCAAGCGGCCCAAAACTGTTCGTTTGCGCGTGAATCAGACTGCCGCGCGTCTTGTAGGGCCTGTTGGTTGGTGAAATACCCCGCACCGCGCTTTTGTTGCGCGGGGGTCAATTCTCGATTGGCGACCCATTGGACGCAGCCACAGCGACGGTCTGTTGCCTCTTTTCGCCCTGCGGCCTGGCAAGCCGTGTGCAATGTTCCTTTTGCATAGCGGCGTGCAGGCGTGGCAGGGCTTGATGTTGGCGCTGCTGCAGCGACAGGTGTTTGTGGCGAACGCATCGACGTACCGGTCTCAGACGGGGCCGGCGGCTTCAAAGACGCAACCGGGGCAAACGCGGTTTTATGGGGATCAAGTGTCAATAAATCGCGAGAAGAAGCTGGGAGCGCGTTGTCCGAAACAGGTTTTACCTGCACGGAAGATGCGGAAACGATTGGAACAGCGCCGGGCGTGACCGAGATCGGCGCCGTCAACACAGGCTGGCGCACTGGCACCGCGCCCGGGGTAACTGGAATGTAGTCTGGCACAGTTTGCTGGGCGCGTGCAGATGAGTATTGCGTGCCACGGCCATCTTCGCAGGCTGCAAGCCCGACGGATAAGCACCCCACCAGTGTTAATCTTAACATCATTTACACCCAGCCTCTGAATTTTCGACCCCGGGTTTGGTCCCGCGTGTCGCACTGCTTGTCATAGATTAACGCGAAACCAGCGAAGGGGCAATTCTTGAACGGCACAGTCGCAATATGCCTGTCGGCTCACAGCGCCACAAATGACGTTGCAAAACCCAAGATGTTTTTGTGTGCTGCAGCATAACAAAGTTCAACCACACGCTTCCCCATTGACCGCCCTTCCAAACCGCACCATATCCACAGCATGACAGCGCTTTCTCATATCCGAAATTTCTCGATCGTGGCCCATATTGACCACGGAAAATCCACGCTTGCTGACCGGTTGATCCAAGAGACCAACACAGTTGCAGATAGGGACATGAAAGCGCAGCTTTTGGACAGTATGGATATTGAGCGTGAGCGCGGTATCACCATCAAAGCCAACACTGTGCGCATCGACTACACTGCCGAAGACGGTCAGGATTATGTGCTCAATTTGATCGACACGCCAGGTCATGTCGATTTCGCTTATGAGGTCAGCCGCTCCATGCGCGCTGTCGAGGGATCTTTGCTTGTGGTGGACAGCACGCAAGGTGTCGAAGCGCAGACTTTGGCCAATGTCTACCAAGCGATTGACGCGGATCACGACATTGTGCCGGTGTTTAATAAAATTGACTTACCCGCCTCTGACATTGACCGAGTGGCAGAACAGGTCGAGGATGTGATTGGAATTGATGCATCCGGCGCCATTGCTGTGTCCGCCAAAACCGGGCAAGGGATACGCGAAGTCCTTGAGTCCATTGTACTTCATCTGCCAGCCCCCGAAGGTGTCGAAGATGCGCCGCTGAAAGCGATGTTGGTGGACAGCTGGTATGACAGCTATCTGGGCGTTGTCGTTCTGATCCGGGTGATTGATGGGCGTCTGAAAAAGGGCGAGCGCATCAAATTTATGTCAAACGGGTCTATTTATCCCGTGGATCGTGTCGGCGTGTTTCGCCCTGCAATGCAAAATGTCGACAGTTTAGGACCCGGCGAGATTGGCTTTCTGACGGCCTCAATCAAGCAGGTTCGCGACACGCGCGTTGGCGACACAATTACCCACGAAAAGAAGGGCGCGACGGTCGCCCTGGATGGATTTAAACCGTCTCAACCCGTGGTTTTCTGCGGCCTGTTCCCGGTGGACAGCGCGCAATTCGAAGATCTGCGCGACGCGATTGAAAAGCTGGCGCTGAATGATGCGTCCTTTAGTTCGGAAATGGAAACTTCGGCGGCTCTTGGATTTGGGTTCCGTTGTGGGTTCCTGGGACTTTTGCACCTGGAAGTGATCCGCGACCGGATCGAACGGGAATATGATATCGAATTGATCACCACTGCGCCTTCGGTAATTTACCATGTTTATCAAAAAGATGGCGAGATGATCGAGCTGCACAATCCCGCAGATATGCCTGATCCCTCTGTGGTTGATCACTTGGAAGAGCCCCGCATCAAAGCGACAATCTTGGTCCCGGATGAATTTTTGGGCGATGTCTTAAAGCTCTGTCAGGATCGCCGTGGTATCCAGTTAGAGCTGACCTATGCGGGCAGTCGCGCCATGGTCGTGTATGATTTGCCGCTGAATGAAGTCGTGTTTGATTTCTATGACCGTCTGAAATCCGTGACCAAAGGCTATGCAAGCTTTGACTATCAAATGACTGGGTATCGCGAAGATTTCCTGGTCAAGATGTCGATCCTTGTGAATGAAGAGCCCGTGGATGCTTTGTCAACGATGGTGCATCGCGACCGCGCAGAAATGCGGGGGCGGGCGATGGTGGAAAAGCTCAAAGACCTCATCCCACGACATATGTTCAAAATCCCTATTCAGGCTGCGATTGGTGGCAAAGTCATCGCGCGCGAGACGTTGTCTGCAATGCGCAAGGACGTGACAGCTAAGTGTTATGGTGGCGATGCGACCCGTAAACGCAAGCTGTTGGACAAGCAGAAAGCCGGGAAAAAGAAAATGCGCCAATTCGGCAAAGTCGATATCCCGCAGGAAGCGTTTATCTCGGCGCTGAAAATGGACGGTTGATTGGCGTTTAGGCCTTGGATGCCGCCAGACATAACGCAACCGATTCTGCCGCTCCGTTAAACAGGATGTTGGATTGGGGCGCATATGTTTGGGACATCACCTGGTGCAATGCGTCGTTCAGGGTATCCGCTTTCATGTCTTTGGATAGAACACGCGCAAATTGTGGGCGCGCAATAAGGGCGTCCGAGCGCAACCGCTGTTCTGTTTCCGATCCTTCGTCATCTGGCATGATCACAGCCGGAACTCCTGTCTGCAGCAGATCCATTGTGGTGTTGTAGCCGCACAGACTGACCGAAGCGGCGGCGTTTTGCAAAAGATCCCGGTAATCTGGCCGGGCCGTGTCGACGAAGACATTGGGCGGCGCGCGTCTTGCCAATAAGTGAGCACGGTTGGGATCGGGCCCGCCGACCAAGAACCGCCATATGTGCGGTGTTCGACTTGCAAGGTCCAAGGCGGCCTCAAAGATTTGATCCCCAAATGCACCGCTTCCCGTGCTTACTACGATTTCACCGCGCCCGTCATCCGTGCTTGGCGCGCGCAAAGGCGGGGCGACGAACCCGGTATAACTTAGCTTGGCTTGAATTTCGGGACTGACTGGCCAAGTGTGCTCTAGTGGGATGATCGTTGGGTCAGAATGGACAAAAATACTGTCAAAGTGCCGGTTCAAGATGTCTTCTGCAAAGCTCACTTTTGACGCTTTTGAGGGCTGGGATAGAATATCACGAATGGAGCAGGCCATGAACGGGCGGATTGGCCAAGCCTGCACTGCGTTAAGAATGTCCAAATACTCAGATTTCAGATTACGACGGCCGAAAGGGAACAGTTCGACCAGTAGGATTTGCGGTTGGATCTGGGTCAGACGATCAATCGCAAACGTCGCACGCTGTGCATGGTAGCTAGGATCAACTGGGGTTCCATCCATTTGTAAAAGCGTGGAAAAATCAGCGCCGTCAGATCGAAGGGGCGGCATTTGGTGCAGTCGAATACCGGTGCTGTCAAATTGCGGAACAGGAAAGCCACCGCTGATCACATGGGTCTCAACCCCGGTTGCGACAAAGGCTTTTGCCAAAGTCAAAGCGCGCGACAAATGCCCGGCACCGCGCAAGTGATTGACCAGAATCGCGGCCTTGGGCGTGGTCACGAAAGCTTGTCCAAACGGATAGGGTCTGACCACGCGCGGTTATCCTCGATCACGTACAGCCTGCCGCGTTTAATCGAAAAGGGGCAGGGACCTGAAAACGGCCACCCCCAAGCGCGCGCCAACGCCACCCGCATGATTCCGATATGCGTGACGATCACGGCGTCTTTTTGCAGACTATCCAGAAAGGGAAACAGGCGCGCACCGACATCGCGCGGGCTTTCACCATTTGGGGGCGTGTAATCCCAGCCCCATTCGTCTAGGTCCTTGTAACCGCTGTCGGGATCGGCCAACAGATCTTTCCCATGCAGCCCTTCCCAATCGCCCCAGTTCATCTCGATCAAGGCCGTGTCGATATTGGGATCGGTTCCCACGAGCTGTGCAGTTTCACGTGCACGGGTCAGCGGGCTGGACCATAAGTCAGCGTTTTGCCAGTCTTTGGGAAGCCGCATTGCCGCCATTTCCGCGCGGCCCTCTGGATCCAAGGGGATATCTGTGCGCCCTTGGATGCGATGCATCCGATTCCAGTCCGTGCGTCCGTGCCGCATGAAAGCGATCTTGATGCTCATGGGTGTACTCCGTGTTGGCTGAGGCCGCGCTGCAGCGTTTTTGCCGCCGCTGGCAGCAGGTGATTTGCTTCAATATAGGATTGAATTGAGGTCGGGTCTGTATCGCTGTTCAACAGATGCGAAACGTTTTTCGCCAGCGTGCAGGGTCCCGCGCTTGGATCCGGGTAGGTCGCACTGGGTGCGAGTACATCAATCAAACCGGGCCTGTTTTGCGCAACGACGGGAACGCCATGGGCCTGGGCTTCCAGATAGACCATGCCAATCGCCTCATTGACGCCTGGCCATAGAAAGACGCGAGCGTTTGCATAGGCTTGTGTCATCTGTTCGGGTCCTAAGAGCCCCATGAATTTAATTTGGTCCCCAAAGGGACGCATGATTTTTTCGACTTTGGGGCGGGCAGGGCCATCGCCTGCAATCGTTAAATGCCAAGAGCCCCGCAGGTGTTCTAAACTGTCAGCAATTAACTGATAACTCGCCAACTTATCCCCAGGGCGCATCATGGCGGCTGTCAGGATTGACCCCGTATGATCGGTGGGGACGGGCAGGCTTTGCTGTGGCAGAAACGGTGCAAGGCGAACCACGTGTTGGTGCGTTGGGGCATAGGTTTTCAGGGCAATCGCGTCGCGTTGCGTGAAATAAAAGATGGTATTGGCGTGTTCGGCGGCCTCTTCGGCGGCTTTGGCGAATGCTGCCCAAGGACCAACTAAGCGTTTGCGGGCACGGGTTGATTCAATTTGCACATAGGGAATCGACAGAGCTTTGCTGATCGCAGGCCCGATCAGATCTGGGGCTTTATAATAGTTGTGATAGGTGATCCATGCGCGCCATCCAGCAATGCGACCAACTGCGATCAGACGTTTGATTTCGGTCGTTGCGGCGTCAAACAAAAGTGCTTGGGTGGCTGCGTTTCCGGTGCGATCCAGGCTGCGCAACTCGGACACAAGATCTGGGCGAAATCCGGCAAATTCCAAAGCTGACGTGATGTTGCGGGCAATCGTGCGGTCGCCAGATGGGTTCGCGTGGTTTGGGGATTTCAAGGGGGCATAGAACGCCAGCAGGCTCATGCCAGTAACGTGCGCAACCGGTCATATAGATGCGCAATTCCTGGATGCATTGAGAAATCGGATTTCAACCTAACTTGGGCGGCCTCGGCCCAGCTCTTTGCCGTTTCGGGGTTGTCTGCGACATATGTGATTGCTTGGGCCAAAGCGTTTGGGGTGTCTTCGGACAGTAATCCGTGAACTCCGGTGTCGATGAATTCCGGAATGGATGACACGGAAGTGCTGAGCAGTGGGACTTTTTGTGAGGCGGCTTCCATTAACACATTGGGCAATCCATCGCGATCGCCGTCCGAAGCCACCCGAGACGGCAGAACAAACAAATCCGCATGGCGCATGGCATCAATGACTTCGGGCTGATCACAGGCTCCGCGCCAGGTGATCCGATTTGCAACACCAGCGGATTGTGCTTGCGCACGCATTTGATCTTTCAACGCACCGCCCCCGATATGCGTCCAATGCCAATCCAATGACGCGGGCAGCAGGGCAAAGGCCTCGATTAGGCGATCAAACCCTTTCTTTTCCACCAACCGACCCACGGACAGCATGCGCATCGGATCATTGGTCCCGCGCAGAGGGCGGTCTGGCGGTTCGGGAAACCGGGTTAAATCCAGCCCGTGATACACCAGATCAACTTTCCCCGGATTGCCCGCGATGTCGCGCAGATGTTGCGCGCCAAGATGTGTACATGTCGCCCCCCAAGCCGCGGATCCGGGACCAGATCGTAATTTGTCAGCCAAATCCCACGACTGATTGGTCCAAATATCGCGCGCATGCGCCGAAAATGCCCAAGGAATTCCACGCATCACAGCGGCATAGCGCGTCACGGACGCAGGTGTATGTAGAAAATGCGCATAAAGCGCTTTGGTATTGGGCGGTAATTCTGCTGCCATAACAAGCGCTTGCCCGAAGCGGCGTATTCGGTTGCGCGTGCGATCCCGGGCGAGGTCTTTAATGAACATTGCGCGGGCCGCCGAGTATCCCGGCAAGTTTCGCGCACCACGCCAGGACTGCGCCAAACGTCCCGGCTCTTCATGCAGGTATTCCGGTAAGTAATGCACAGCCCCTGTGACTTGGTCATGAAGCGGATGGGTTTTGCTGTCATATGGCCGCCGCAAGGACCACAGATCGAAATCCAGGCCCTTGGCCTCAAGCGCGGCCAGTTCCTGTGCGATGAACGTTTCAGAAAGACGCGGCCACCCCTTTAGGATCACAGCCAATTCGGGACCATCTGGGCTCATTCTGCAGCAGACCGATAACGCGCCGTGTCGCCCAGGATATGGCTGACGCGCTCGCAGACATAGCTAAGCCCGCCCATCAAGTCTTCAGAGCCCGCATCAACGGGGGTCGGTTGCTGTGGGAAATTGCGAATAGCTTGTGCCACAGCTTCAGGTGTCAATTCGCCGCGCGCATGGCTTAACATCCGCACCAACCCAAGCTCTTCCGCGCGTGATGCACGAATGAATTGTTCTTTACGGGGTTTTGTGCGTGGCACGATCACGGCCCGCTTGTCAAAGGACATCACCTCGCAGAAGGTATTGTAGCCCCCCATACAGACGACGCCCAATGCGTTCGCATGCAAATGTTCGATCTTTGATTCGAACCCTACAGCGGTCACACGCCCATTGAGTGCCTTAACGCGTGTTTCAAAATCCTCGCGTGTGCTGCCGGATAGAAACGGACCATATACGATTTTTGCCGCAGGGTTTAGGTCTGGGTTTTGCTCATACGCAGTTAACAGCAAATCAACCATGGCGGCGCCATCGCCACCACCGCCGGGCGTAACAAGTACATAATCTTCGTCATGTTTCGGCACGTCCCGAGGCATTTGCCGGCGTAGAAAGCCAGTCCAATGCATGCGCGCGCGGCAGGCGTCACTAAGCGGAAGCCCCCGCGTCGGGTCGTAAAAGCTTCGCGGGCCATAGACCCAAATTTCGTCATAATAGGATTCAGTCGCCTTCACCGCGCCTTTACGCTTCCATTCTGCGGCTAAAACGTCCTGTTCATCCAAGACATCGCGCAGTCCCAGCACACATTTTGTGCGGTCATGGTCGATCAGGTTTTCCAAAACAGGAATCAGCTCACCGCGAAATCCGGTTGGTTCTTTGTCTACAATCAGCAGATCAGGCTCGTAGGATTGGATGGTAGATTGGATCAGGCTGGATCGCAGATCTGTGACCTCATCTATGTTCAAGCCCAATGTCTGGGATTCATATGTGCCATCCGCCAGCTTCGTGACACCAGGCAGGCGTACGTGGTCTACGCCTGCGGGAAATGTAAAGCGACCCGCAACTGGCGATCCCGTCAGGATTAATGCGGATGCATCCGTGTGCGCCGTCGTCATTGCGGTGGCCAAGGCACGAGACCGGCGCAGGTGGCCCAGTCCAAATGTGTCATGGCTGTAAAAAATGATGCGGGCGGGTCGGTGGGTGGGGGATATTGCCATATTCACCCCAACACGCGAAAGGTTCCCGCAAACCGGGAATTAATAGGTTTGATTGCCATAGCTCGATCCACTTCCTTACCATGCAAAGGCATTTCGCCCCCTGCACAGCCACCCATCCAAGATATACGGCCTGAGCGATCTTGCAATATATGACCTGGTTTTAGCAGCATGCATTCACGCTGAGTTGTTGTTTTGCGACCTACGATCGCCCTGGCGTCTTGCATAAGTTGTATTCCGAAGGCGCTGGACACAGCGCACGGATGTTTGACCCCTGTTGCGATTGTTTCGCAATACCCCTCTTTTCAAATTTGGGGTAACTTGCAGGCAGGCGCCACTGGAAACAAGGACGGCTGCGGTATGATGAATTGGGTTCGGCTTTGGGCAGCACTGCTTTCTGTAACGTTTGTGTTGTTGGCAGGGACGGCTGCAATCCCCCAGGTTGTGAACCTGTTAAGCCCAAATGAAACGGCATCGGCCCCAGATGTCGCGGCTTTGATTGCGCAAGCCGCCGAAAACGGCATCGGTGTGATCGTGATCGACACCAATGGCAATGTGCTGTCGCCCTCGGCCCGACCTGAAATTGCCGAAACGTCGGACGCACCGGCCATGTCTCAGTTGATGAGCGCACAAGAAAACGCAAATGCCTTTCGCGCGGCTTTGTTTGAACGGTTTTCAACGCTGCCCGTCTCTTGGGAACAAGTCTTGTACGTGCTGCGCGCTACATCGCCAGACGGTACGATCTTGCAATATTTCAAAATCCTACTGACGTCTTTGGCCCTGTTCGCAGTTGGAATGATCGCCGAGCATTACATCTATGGCAGAGGGATCGCACGACATTTTATCGTGCCCCGGATCGATCAAGACCCTGTTGGATATGGCGACAAAGTGCCTTTCCTTGCGTTGCGTTTTGTTGGGGGCGTCGTTGGTGTCTTGTTTTCGATGCTTGTGGCCTACGCGATTGGTGTTTCGATCTATGGCACGCTTGTGGACAGCTCGGTCCAATATACTGCGACGCTTATTAATATTGGATATTTTTCCGCGCGGGTGGTGTCTTTGGCTTGGCGCATGATCCTATCCCCGTATCTAAGCCAATATCGCATCCCGCGGCTCAGCGATTCCGACGCGCGCAAACTTCATCTTTGGCTGTGTTCGGTTGTGATCTTAGGTGTGTTTGCGCTTTTGTTCAGCGCATGGATCGGAGAATTGGGTCTGAGCGATGAGATCCGGGTCTTCTTTGGGTTGCTACTGAGCTTTGGTGTGATGGTTTTAATCATACTTTTGATCTTTGCGAACGCTCGGGCCATTACGGGGGCTATCCTAGACAACAAGGACATCCTGTCCGTCAGTTTACCTTTGCGCATCTTCGCACGGCTCTGGGTCCCAGCGGCACTTGCATATTTGGTCTTTGCCTGGGGCGAGCAGGTCTATGACACAGTCCTGGGGCTGCCACCTGGGATCCCTTTACTGGCTGGCGCCTACGTCATTTTGACTGTTGTTTTTATCGTCTATGGCGGGATTAATTTCCTAATTGAACGGGCCTTTGCGCGGGCACGGGCCATACGGGCCTTGAACAATGCCGACCAAGAAACCGAGGACATTGCTGCGCGCCCCGATTTCTTGAACGAAATTCAATCAAACCGGATCACGACGTTTGAAGGTTTGGCGCGCCGTTTGGCTGCTTTATTGGCCTTCGTGGCAGGTGTTTACGCATTTGTCAGTTTTTGGGCTCCTGGAACGGACATGATGACCGACAGCTTACCGAACCGGACGCTGGATGTTTTGGTCATCATGTTCATTGGCTATTTTTCCTTCCATGCGTTTCGGATCTGGATCGATGACAAGATCCGCGAAGAGCAAGGCGATCAAGTCCCGGGTGAGTTGGGGGATGAAGGTGGTGCGTCAAGTGCGTCGCGCCTGGCGACATTGCTGCCTCTGTTCAAGAATTTCGTTCTAATTGTAATTGTTGTGACGGTCGCGCTGATTGTGTTGATGGAATTGGGTGTCAATGTAGGCCCACTTTTTGCCGGCGCGGGCATTGTTGGCGTCGCCGTGGGGTTTGGGTCGCAAAGCCTTGTGCGGGATATCTTTTCTGGCGCGTTTTTCTTGTTCGATGACGCGTTTCGAAAGGGCGAGTATATCGAAATTGGAGATGTAAAAGGAACCGTCGAAAATATCTCGGTCCGTTCGTTCCAGTTGCGCCACCATTTGGGCAAGCTGCACACGATTCCCTTCGGTGAAATTCAGGTCCTGTCCAACTATTCACGCGACTGGGTTATGATGAAACTGCCCTTGCGCGTCACGTATGATACAGATGTGGATAAAGTGCGTAAGTTGGTCAAAAAACTGGGGCAAGAGTTGTTGAACGACCCGGTCATTGGCGACGATTTTATTCAGCCTTTGAAATCTCAGGGCGTCATTGAGATGCAAGACAGCGCAATGATCATACGCGTGAAGTTTATGACGCGTCCCGGCGATCAATGGTTGGCACGTAAGCGTGTCTATGAAGAAATCCGGGCCTTATTTGAGCGTGAAGGCATTAAATTTGCGCATCGCGAAGTGACAGTTCGACTGGCTGATGGGGAGGAGGCGAAAAATCTAACGCCTGCGCAAAAGGACTCGGTTATCGCTGCTGCCGAAGCGGCGATTGAAGATGAAGACATTCAAGATGCACCGGCTGGCGATGATCGGTGATACTTGCAAGGCCTTTTGTCTTACAGGTCAACAGGCGCTTCCGGCTTGAACGCGGGCAAGATCAACGGGGTCGGCATAAACAGCCCCGCGCACACGCACAGTTTGTTGTGACATCACCTGTCCGGCTTTTTCGGCAAAGCAATTGCAATCAACGTCAGGGCGTGTAGCTGAGCAATAGGCATGCGCCTCAATCGTATGGGCACGTCGGATCGCAGAAATGGAGTTATCAGAGCCATCATACCCGACGGTCAAAGCCGGTACATAGGAGACACCCAATAGCAAAGCACCTATGACAGCGGCAAAAGACAAGCATATGTATAAATTTTTGACCATGCGCAGTTATGCCCTGTCGATGCTTGTCTATACGTTAATGACACGGTGCAACGAAGTGCGTGAATTGTTTCATTTTGATTCAACCCTAAGCCCGAAGCCAGAATAGTGGCGTTTTTGACTTAACCTAGGGCACTGACATCGTCTAAAGCACCCCACCTTAGACTTGGGAAACAAATGCATGGCCACGCTGCGTGGTCTTGGGCCAATTGTGATAGTGGTGCCTTAGAAACAAGGTAGGTTGCTGCAACGCTTCGAAAATCCGGATTTCAAGCAACGCCAGGCGCGTGAGATCACTCAGAGATTTCTTTAGCTATGCCAGTCGAAAAACCCCGGCCCCGCCCGATCTAATAAGATCTTTGCAAGACTTGCACCCATTTTTGCGCCATCTGAAATGGGCCCTGACAGTTCATCCGCCAATGCTTCAGAGCCATCTGGGCGCAGCACTTCGCCGCGCAAACGCAGTGTTGTGCCATCCAGCACCGCAAGTCCCGCAATGGGCGTTTCGCACGATCCGTCCAACGTGAATAGGAAAGCACGCTCGGCGGCCAAGCGCTGTCCGGTGGGTCCATGATGAATTGCGGCCAACATTTCTGCAGTGCTGCTATCGTCTATCCGCCGCTCAATTCCGATCGCACCTTGGGCCACGGCCGGCAGCATATCTTCGGGTTCGACGGGTGTTGCAGGCACATGCGACATGTCCAAACGGTTCAGCCCGGCACAGGCCAAAAACGTGGCTTCGGCCACCCCATCCGCCAATTTCTTCAGGCGCGTTTGCACATTGCCGCGAAATTCCACCACGTTCAGATCTGGCCTACGGTGCAACAATTGTGCGCGCCGTCGCAAAGAGGATGACCCGACCGTGGCGCCTTGCGCCAGTGCACGAATGCCCTGCAAACTTGGTGAAATGAACGCATCGCGCACATCTTCGCGGGGCAGGTAGGTGTCTAGAATCAATCCATCCGGCTGAACGGTCGGCATGTCCTTCATGGAATGCACGGCGATGTCTATTTTGCCTGACAGAAGGTCTTCTTCGATTTCGCGGGTGAACAGACCCTTGCCGCCAATATCTTTAAGAGGACGGTCCTGGATCGCGTCGCCGGTGACCTTAATCACTTTGATTTCAAAGCAATCCTCGGTCAGGTTGAACGCTTTCGCAAGCCGGGATCGGGTCTCGTGCGCCTGCGCCAGAGCAAGCGGAGATCCACGGGTGCCAATGTTCAAAGGTTTTTTCGGGTTTGGAAGGCGTACTGTCATGACTTTATCTTTTAGATGTGTCAATCTAAGTTGACAACTGGAATGATGCTGTTCCCCGGTTTAAGAACTTAAGGTGCGCGATGAAAGACGGAATTTCCCCAATGACACAGACAAAAACGATTTTGCGGGCCTTGGCTGGCGAGACACAAGCGACGCCGCCGATTTGGATGATGCGTCAGGCCGGGCGCTATCTGCCAGAATATCGTGCCACACGGGCGCAGGCGGGGGATTTCCTGTCGCTGTGTTACAATCCAGAACTGGCCGCCGAGGTCACGTTGCAGCCCATTAGGCGCTATGGCTTTGACGCAGCGATCTTGTTTGCGGATATTTTGCTGCTGCCCCAGGCCTTGGGGGCGGATTTGTGGTTTGTCACCGGCGAAGGGCCGCGGTTGTCGACAATTACCGACCAAGCGGGCGTTGATGCGCTAAAGCCGTTGGATGCAATCCACGACACATTGAACCCAATTTATGAAACTGTGCGGATCTTGTCGCGCGAATTGCCTGCCGAGACGACCTTGATCGGTTTTGCAGGCGCGCCTTGGACCGTGGCGACCTATATGATCGCAGGGCGTGGAACCCCGGATCAAGGGCCTGCGCATGCGCTTAAGGATCAGAATCGCCCTGTATTTGAGGCCTTGATGGACCGGATTACAACGGGCACGATTGACTACCTTTCAGCGCAAATTGATGCGGGTGCTGAAGTCGTTAAGATCTTTGACAGCTGGGCTGGATCACTCAAAGGTCAGGATTTTCAGGACTTTGCGGTCAAGCCGTGCAAAATCATTACGCGGGCACTGAAAGCCAAATACCCCCATATCCCCGTGATTGGATTTCCGCGCGAAGCGGGTGACGGGTATATCGGATTTGCGCACGAAACTGGGGTGGATTGTGTGGCTTTGGACAATTCGATTTCAGCCGATTGGGGGGCTGCGCACGTGCAAAATGATGGTTGCGTGCAGGGCAATTTGGCCTCACGCCACATGGTGTCTGGTGGGGATGATCTGGTGCGCGAAACGCGCGAAATCGTCAAAGCGTTCTCAAATGGTCCACATATTTTCAACCTTGGACATGGGATTACTCCGGATGCGGATCCTGAGAATGTACAATTGATGATCGATACCGTGCGCGCGTGCTAGGCGCCTTGCCCCCGCCAAGATCGTATCTTAGGCGGGGGTTTCTTTTCAAACACGGGTTTGCTTGTGTCGACGCAGCCCAATCAAAGCGTTTCGCGTAAAACGTAACTCGCGTTTTCAGGGTGTCTCGCTTTGCTTTAATGCGAAAAATGATGTGCGATGGCTCAAGTAAAACTTGAAAAACGATAGTCTTTTTTCTGCGGCAAACAGATCGCTTAACAATGGTGATCAACATCCGAACCGCAACCCAACGGTTGCAAATGTGACAAGCGGATCCGCCGCCAGGGCAGCAACCCCAAATACCGGCACCTCCAGACGAATACTCGACCGTGACAGCATTTAATTTCTGGAAATGTGTAAGTGGTAGCGTGAGGCGGACTTGAACCGCCGACCCCAGCATTATGAGTGCTGTGCTCTAACCAGCTGAGCTATCACGCCGAACCACGGGCGGCGAATATCTGTGTGCGCTGTGCCTGTCAAATGCTTTTGCATGTTTGGCGCATAAAAGCTTATGAAACGCTTCTATTTGCCAATGCTCTTTTTGAGTGTATTGCCAAAGGGGAGGGTCCGAAACAGGATCGTAGGGCAGAATGAGACGACGACAGTGACGACAAAATTGAACGCTTGCGGTTTGGGGCTATTAACTTTTTGCCTTTCGATGGGATCTTTGCCTGCGGGCGCGCAAAGTCCGCGTCTGTCTTATTCCAGCTATGGTACGCCGGGATTGATCGATATGCCAACGGCACGCAGTTTGCCCGACGCGGAATTGGCAACGACCCTGTTCCATTTTGCCGACAATTCACGCGCTACAATTGCCTTTCAGATTGCGCCGCGTTTGACAGCGTCGTTTCGCTATTCCGCGCTGGATGGTCTGGGCGGCGCACGGGATATTCTTTTCGACCGATCTTTTGATCTGCATTACCGCCTTGTGGATGAAGCACGGTTGCGCCCCGCAGTTGCAGTTGGATTGCGCGATTTCATTGGCACAGGGGTCTATTCGTCGGAATATCTTGTGGCCACGAAGACCCTAAGCCCGCGCCTAAGCGTGACGGCAGGGCTTGGATGGGGGCGGTTGGGCACGTCGGGCGGTTTTTCCAACCCTTTAGGGGGGCTTAGCGATCGACTGAAAACACGCCCAACCTCAACGAGCACGCAACTGGGCGGCCAAGTTGAATCGACGCAGTGGTTTCGGGGCGATGCTGCGTTTTTTGGTGGTCTGGCCTGGCAAGCGACGGATCAGTTGCAGTTGAAGTTGGAATATTCCTCGGATGCTTATGTTCAAGAAGAAGCGGGCGGTTTGATTGACCGGAACGCGCAGTGGAATGTGGGCTTGGATTATCGCAATAAGCGCGGCACATCCTTTCAAGCCTTCTATCTTTACGGAGGAACCGTCGGGGCCTCGGTCACCTTTGCCAACAACGCGAAAACGGCGGCCGCGCCATCTGGGACGCATCCAGCCCCGTTTCCTGTGCGGGCGCGTGCGCCAGGTGCGGATCGTGATTTGGGCTGGGTTAACAACGCGCAGACCCGTCAATCGACGGATGATCTGTTGCAATCCGCGATGGCCAATGAAGGCCTTGAGGTTGAAGCCGTCGATCTGCAAGCGACGCGCGTCCAGATTCACATCCGCAACACCCGCTATTCTTTTGTGGCCGAGGCGATCGGGCGCACGGCGCGCGTTCTAAGCCAAGTCCTGCCGAATTCGGTCGAGACCTTCGTGATTGTGCCAACGGAACTGGGCGTGCCGATTTCCGCCGTGACCTTGCAACGCCGCGATATCGAGGCGTTTGAACATCTGCCGGATGGGTCCGAGCAAATCCTGGCGCGCGCGCAGATCACCGAAGCCCCTAAAGTGACGCCTGGCTCGGTGAACGAAGACCTATATCCCAGATTTCTTTGGGCGCTGGGCCCATATTTCCGCGTGAGTCTGTTTGATCCCGACGAACCCTTTCGCACGGATTACGGCCTGCAGCTGAATGCGGAATACAACGTGGCGCCCGGTCTGTTTCTGTCGGGTAGCCTGCGCCAGCGTCTGGGCGGTAATATTGGCGACGATGTGCGCGCCTCAGATTCGGTTTTGCCGCGTGTGCGCTCGGAATCGGGGTTGTTCGCGCAAGAGGGTACGACGGCCTTAGAAACGTTGACCTTGGCCTATTATTTCCGACCTGGACGCAATCTGTACGGACGCGTGACCGCCGGGTATTTGGAACCACAATTCGCCGGGATCTCAACCGAACTGTTGTGGAAGCGCGTTGATAGCCGTTTTGCACTGGGGGGCGAGTTGAACTATGCGGTGCAGCGCGATTTTGACCAGGGCTTTGGCTTGCAAAATTATGATGTGGTGAACGGGCATGTGTCTGCCTACTGGGAGCTGGGAAATGGATTCCATTCACAGTTGGATGTGGGGCGTTATCTGGCCGGCGATTTGGGTACGACGATCACAGTGGATCGCGAGTTCCGCAATGGATGGCGCGTTGGGGCTTATGCAACGCTGACAGATGTGTCGTTCAGTGATTTTGGCGAGGGCTCGTTTGACAAGGGGTTGCGCTTTGTCATCCCGTTAGAGCCGATATTGGGCCAGCCTACGCGCCGTAAGTTTGCGACTGTTTTACAACCACTTAGTCGCGATGGTGGGGCAAAGCTGCAAGTCAATGGGCGGCTTTACGAGTCGGTGCGCAGCTTTCATGGCAGTGGATTGGAAAGCAGTTGGGGACGGTTCTGGCGATGAAACTCATTTTTTTAGGCGCGCTGCTAACCCTGCTAAGTGCGTGTGGTGCTGCGCAAAATGATCCGATCTTGAGCACAATCCAAGGCACCGCTCAGCGATTGGTGTCACCACCCGCACCCAAACCCAGCCTAGAGGCGCAGCGCGCGGCTGTTCTGCGTGATATCGCGGCGGCCCAGAATTCAGATCCGATCTTATTGATCGAATTGCCCAAACAGGAAGCTGTCGCGTCACTGGTCAATGCAGGTGAAAATCGAGGCGCAATCACCTGGATTGACCCGTCCGGTGTTTCGGTCGTAACACGCGGTGGCATCGTGATCTCGACCCGAGGTTTGGGCAACGATTTGATGGCAGCGGACGTGTCGGGGACCCAACGCGCGTTGCAGGGTGGCGTGAAAACATACAAGCGCCTTCATCGCTATTTGGACGGCGAGGCGCAGTTGGACCGCAGCGTATTTGCTTGCACCGCAGATAAGGCAGGCGCGACCATGACAGAAACCTGCGCAGGCGTTCCGGGCCGTTTCACCAATACCTATCATTTCAGGCACGGCGTATTGAGCCAATCCAAACAATGGCTGGGCCCGAATATTGGTTTTGCTCGGATTGAGTATCTCAACTGAGACAAGTGGCATGTGAGCATGCCAGCTGTCGATCTGGGTATTACGTGATCCCGTGAACACCAAGCGTAAGGCGAAAGCCCCCACTTGGCGCGTTGGGCGAACACAAAAACGTCTATTTGGCATCACGTTAACATAAAAAAGGGCCGTGGAACGCCACAGCCCTTCAAAGTTGTTAGGTCATGGGGCTTACGTCCAGGCGATCTGCGCTGGGCGGAATTCGTAAGAAATATGGTGGTTTGCACCCACCAACCCCTCTTTGGTGTGGTTTGACAGATTGCGCCAATAGGGTTGGATCGTCACACCTTCATCTTGCATAAGCTTTTGACCTTTGGCCATCAGGGCGCGGCGCGCTTCGACATCCGCTGTTGCCAAGGCTTGCGCCAAGATCTCGTCAAATTCGGCATTGGCCCAACCGGTTTCGTTCCACGCTTCGCCGGAGCGATATGCTAAGGCCCAAACCTGAACGCCCAAAGGACGTGGGTTCCAGTTGGTCGAGCTGAATGGGTATTTTGCCCAGTCGTTCCAGAATGTTGATCCTGGCAGAACTGTGCGCTTTACGTTGATCCCTGCGTCACGCAGCTGAGCGGCCACCGCATCGGTTGTGTCCTTGCGATACCCGTCATCGATAGAAATCAGCTCGTGCTCAAAATCGCCCATGCCCGCTTCGTCCATCAAGGCTTTTGCGCCCGCTGGGTCGACCTTTTGTGGGGGCAGCTCGGCGTATTCAGGGTGGAATGGTGCGACGTGGTGATTTTCAGCAACTGTGCCGCGACCGCCAATGCCCAATTCAATCAGGATATTGTTATCGACAGCCATCGCCAAGGCACGACGCACACGTGCATCTGCATAGATTTTCTTGCCGTCTACTTCAGCCAATTGGTTAGGACGGATCACGACAGTCGCTGCGGTGACGATATCGTTTTGAACCCAGCCATCGAGAGATCCGATTAAGTCAACAAAGTCACCGTCGACGGAATAGGTCGCATCGAATTCATCTGCTTCAGCACCTGACAGCCACGCAGCTGGGTCCGTGCCATAGTCTACATATTCGAACCGGTCGATATAGGCACCGTTCCCGGCGTTCCACCAAGTGTGGCCTTCATTGCGTACCAGAACACCTTTGACGCCGACTTCTAGGCTTTCGGGAAGATAAGGGCCTGTACCAATGGGATTTTCCAGCATCTTTTCGGGATCAAACGAGGAATGCACAATCGCGGCCGGATAGTCGGCCATACCGGCAATCAATGAGATATCCGAATTTGGCAGGTTCAAGCGCACAGTGTGACTGTCAACGACCTCAATCGCGCCATCAAGGGCTGTGTTGGTCGCGCTGTCGATCAAAGACGCAAAGCGCCCTGCCATCGAGTTGCCTTCAACGTTTTTGTCACACCAGCCCGTGATGTTGCGTGCGACGTCTTCGGCGGTGAAGTCTTCGCCGTTGTTCCATTTCACGCCTTTGCGCACGTTCAAGGTATAAACAGTCGCGTCTTCGTTGACTTCCCAGCTTTCAATCAACTGACCTTCAAAGGTGCCGTCATTTTCATAGGTGACCAGGTATTCCAACCAACCACGTGAGAAGTTTGCGATTTGCGACCAGTCATAGGTGCGCGGATCTTTGAGCGCACGCACTTCGGTTTGATAGCGCACTGTTCCACCCTGCTTATGCGCAGCTGCTTGTGCGGCAGGGGCGGTCATCCCCAACAGCCCATAGGCGGTCGCGGCCGTTGCTCCAAATGTGCTGGCCGTGGCCAAAAATTCGCGGCGTGACACTGCGTCTGTGCCAACGCTTTTGGCCGCGTCAACGACAGCCTTGGGCAGCTCAGTGCCCGTGCGTGTTAGAAATTTCATGGTCTTCCTCTCAGTTGGTCCCGTGCGCACGGTCTTGTGCCGTACTCATTTTGATCATGTGCAACGTCGCGCCCGCGCGCAACCTGATGCAGATCAGACGCCAAGTTCAAACGATCCGCACCATGGCGTCAACCCCTCGGGACGCTCTTTCCTAAAAGGTGTAAACTGGAATCGCGCCAATGCGCATTGGGTGTTGACAGACCCTACTTGCGCGTATGGCGCAGTTTTTTGACGGTCCAGACAAAAGTTCCGCCAAAGAACAAGGCCGCCAGTCCGATCGCTTCCCATCCGCCCGCAGAGCTTGGCCAGCCGCGATAGATCAGGGCGAATACCATAAGGGCCAATCCAAAAATGGAAAACAAAAGCCGAAATTTCAAATCAGCGCGCGTTGGACCGTATTTTGACATGCGCCAGACATAGGAAGTTGCCGCGACGCGTCAAGGCTGTGGCGATTTTAGAAATCTATGGTAACGCCAGGCAAGGACAGCGATTTCATCATCTCGCGCAGTTCCAGACGGGCGGTCACGTTTGAGATATTCAACTGTTTGACGCCCACATCGCGCAAGTCCAGCAAGGTCAGACCCCGGGGGAACAATTCGCGGAAAATCACGCGTTCAGAAAAGCCTGGTGCTACGCGAAATCCGATGCGTTTGGCCAGCATCTTGATCGCAGCTTCCATTTTTTCTTTGTTCACCATGCGTTGCGTTCCCACACGATTGCGCAAGACCACCCAGTCAATCGCGGATAATCCAGCTTGTGCGCGCAACTGCCGTGCGTTCCACACCATTTCGGAATAGACTGAGGGACCAACAATATCGGTGCCCGTTTGGTCTACTTGGGCAAGCAAATCAAAATCCACAAAGCTGTCATTCAGCGGCGTAACAAGTGTGTCTGCCAGCGAATGGGCGACTTGGCTCAGGCGCGTGTGTGAGCCAGGGCAGTCAATCAAAATAAAGTCGTTATCTGGTTCCAGTGTTGAAACAGCCGCAGACAGGCGGTGGTCATAGATGTTTTCACCCGGGCTGAGCGCTTCTTTCGGGACTTCTGGCAAGGCATGAACATCTGGGAACGGGAGCGACAGACCGTGGGCCTGGTTATGTGCCATCCGGTTTTCGACATAACGCGAAAAGCTGCGTTGCCGCAGATCCAGATCTAAACAAGACACTTTGTGCCCCATGCGCACCAGTGCTGTCGCAATGTGAATAGATACGGTCGACTTACCCGCACCACCCTTTTCATTTCCAACAACGATAATATGCGCCATTGTGTCCCTTTCATCCGCTCGTCGGAGTGTTCCCGCACGTTCCGCTATAGGCTGCGATGGACGATATGGGAAGCCAGGGCTGCGCGATTTTGCAGCGTTTGTGTTCCTCAGGGCGCAGGCATGTGCGATGTCGACCCTTGGGTGGGGGGCTGGCAAGGAAAGACCCAAAACAAAAGCCGCGCAAATGAAGGGCGCGGCTTTCTGAGATTGCTGGTTGGGTGCTGTGCTTAGAAGCCCAGACCTTCGTATTTCTTCTTGAACTTGGAAACACGGCCGCCTGTGTCAAGCAGACGCGCGCCGCCACCTGTCCAGGCAGGGTGCACAGTTGGGTCAATGTCCAACGCAAGGGTGTCGCCTTCGGCGCCCCAGGTGGATTTCATCTGCAATTCTGTGCCATCGGTCATTTTGACGACGATCATGTGATAATCGGGATGTGTATCTTTTTTCATCGGTTACGCCTCCGCACCAGATTTTTTTGGCTTGTAGTTGCTGACCTCGGCAATACGCGCGGATTTCCCACGGCGCGAGCGCAGATAGTACAGCTTCGAACGGCGGACGCGGCCACGACGCACGACTGTGATATTGTCAATATTGGTCGAATGCAGTGGGAATACACGTTCAACGCCTTCACCGAACGAGATTTTGCGCACGGTGAACGATCCGGCAATGCCGTGGCCGTTTTTGCGCGAAATGCAAACGCCTTCGTAGTTTTGAACCCGGCTGCGGGTTCCTTCGGTCACTTTGAAGCCAACACGAATAGTGTCGCCGGCTTTGAAGTCAGGGATATCATTTCCCAGTTGGGCGATTTGCTCCGCCTCAAGCTGTGCGATCAGGTCCATCTGATCTTCTCCTAAATATAAGCACGGATTTGGTCCGTGACGTTGTGCGCGTCCTCAGAGCTCTGGTGTGAACCGGGTCCGCCGCAGCGCCCGTCAGAGAGTACAGGTCGTCATTCCTTTATCTGTTCGCTTGCAGATACAGTGATACAAACACGATATCCTAAACGGCTCGCGCAAGAATCCCCGCGCCAGCTCTCTGCGTTTAGACTCAACACGCGTTTGGATCAAGCCCAGAGTGTTTGGCACGTCGGGCTGGTGATTAAAACTTAGGGGTCTTTTTGATCCCGCTGCGCCCACAGGTCGGGGCGGCGGGTTTTGGTCAAGCGTTCTGACTGCGCCCGGCGCCATTTGGCGATCTCACCGTGATTGCCCGACATCAACACATCTGGAATGTCGCGCCCCTGCCATGCGCTGGGTTTTGTGTATTGCGGATGCTCTAGCAAACCTTCGGAATGGCTTTCTTCTTCAGTGCTGTTGGCGTTCCCAAGCACCCCTGGCAGCAAGCGCACGGTCGCATCAATCATCGCTTGGGCCGCGATTTCGCCCCCCGTTAGCACGAAATCCCCAAGCGAGACTTCTTGCACGCCGTAATGTTCCAGCACCCTTTCATCCACGCCCTCAAACCGTCCGCACAGCAGCGTTACGCCGTCATAACGCGCCCAGTCTCTGGCCATGTTTTGCGTAAACGGCGCCCCGCGCGGCGACAGATAGACCAAAGGCCAGGTCCCGCGCGCATGGTGCATTGCCGCTTCCAACGCCGGGCCAACCACATCTGCGCGCAACACCATGCCCGCGCCGCCACCGGCAGGAGTGTCATCTACATTGCGGTGTTTGGTCAGGCCGAAGTCGCGCAGATCATGAGTGTGCAATTGCCATTTGCCATCCTGCAGCGCTCGTCCTGTCAGGCTCGCGCCCAACACGCCAGGAAAAGCGTCTGGAAACAGGGTAACGATCCGCGCTTGCCACACACCGACTAAGTCGGGTGTTTCTTCCATCAATGACCGTGGCACCAATGTGGGGCGCAGCGCTTTGCGGCCATAGGATTTGCTTGGAATTTGGGCCATGCGTCTAAATCAGCCCCTCGGGCGGGTCGGCGACAATGCGGCGCGCGTTAAGGTCTACGGTCGGCACAATCGCGCGGGTGAACGGGATCAGAACTGTGTCCGAACTGCCCGGGCGCGTGACCTCAAGCAGATCATCTGCGCCGTGATTGTGCACGGTTTTGACCTGACCCAACAGCGTGCCGCCAGTGTCAAACACATCTAAACCCATCAGATCGGCATGATAAAATTCATCATCTGGCAAGCTGGGCATCTGGCTGCGGCTGGCAAAAAGCTGCGTGCCCTTCAGCGCATCGGCCTGTTCTTTGGTCTTGATTTGGACAATGCGCGCGGCAAAGCCGTTTTTGATCGGCCCGATCAACGCCAGATCGTAGCTGTGCCCATTTTCATCCGTCAAAGGCGTGTAGGTTTCGATATCCGTAGGCACCGCGCAAAAGCTTTTAATGCGCACTTCACCGCGCACGCCGAAGGATCCGCCGATTGAACCGACAACCACCAAATCGTTCACGGGGTCACTCCTTTGCAAATGCCGCGCTCGGTCGTTCCGCCCAACTCGGCGCAGAGTTCACCCGCTTGATTGCGTTCAAACATCATGCCGCCAACAAAGGCGATCAAGATCAAAATTGGGGTGCGGATAAGTCCAAACATGGGGCCTCGGGCGTTGTGTTGTGCGGGTCCATTTGCCAAGGCTTGGGGGGCGTTGTCCACCGCCTGTTGCGTTTTATCGCGTACCCATGGCACCAAATTACGCGTTTGAACGCATGTGAGGGGCTGTGCAATTTGAATTCAAATTGACACAATTTACTTTCTGGATTGTTTGCGGAACGGGGTTGTTGTCGTCACAGTTTGCGCTGAATGGCGTGCGCCCATAACCAAGGTTTAGCACTTTTCACGTGACAGGGCATTCTGCGCAAGTGGCGCTGCCTTCGTGCCATAACGGGCTTGTGGATATGCACATGTGGCGACATTGAAGGGGTTTTGCGAAGACGGTGCTGACAAGATTATGGTGTTGAAGGCACTGAGTTGACCGCATTAGTCCCGGTGCACCCGTTTGGTCATACCAACAAAAAAGTCGGCGCAGCAGTGCTGCACCGACCTTAACAAGCGAAAGCTTGCTTTGATTTATTCTGCAGCCGCTTCTTGTGTGGCTTCGGCTGCTTTCGCAGCTTTTTCTTCGGCACGTTCTTGTGCTTTTTTGCCTGGCGCACCTTTGTTGGGGTTTGCACGTGTTTTCTTGGGCATCACGTCTGCGGCTTCCAACATCCGAGCAATCCGGTCAGTGGGTTGCGCGCCTTGGCTTAGCCAGTATTGCACGCGCTCCATGTTCATTTTGACGCGCTCTTCGCTGTCTTTTGGCAGCAATGGGTTATATGTGCCCAGCTTTTCGATGAAGCGACCATCGCGTGGCATGCGGCTGTCGGCAGCTACGATGCGGTAGAATGGGCGTTTTTTGGATCCGCCGCGGGCCAGTCTGATTTTCATTGCCATGGGGTTTGATCTCCTGTGAATGGCTTAGGTAAGGGCAGGTGTCTGCGCCTTAGGATTGATGTTGTTTGTGGTGCTGAATGACTTCAGCGATAATGAAGTTTAGGAACTTCTTGGCAAAATCGGGGTCGAGATCGGCCCGGTGTGCCAAATCTTCAAGTCGTGCGATCTGTTTGGCCTCGCGGTCAGGATCGGACGGAGGAAGGGCGTGTTCGGCTTTCAATTGGCCGACGGCTTGTGTGTGCGCAAAGCGTTCGCCTAAGGTGTAGACGAGGATCGCGTCTAAACGGTCGATGCTGGCGCGGTGATGGGCCAGGATTTCGGCAGCCCGCAACGTTGTGTCAGTCATGTTGGACGTCCTTCTGCGGGTTGGGGCATAGGATGGCGAAACACGCGCGTTTCGCCGAACCTTTCATGGATGAAACGCTCGGCGTCTTCGATGCAACCCAAGCGCTGTGCGACCCGAGCCGAGGCATCGTTGCCGATGGCAACCAAGCTGATTGCCGTTGTCCAGCCCAGTGTGTTGAACGCAAAGTCCCGCGCGGCTTTGGCGGCTTCTGTGGCGTAACCGCGTCCTTCAAAACCATTCATGAGATCCCAACCAATTTCAGCTTCGGGCCATCCATATGGGTTCCAGGGACCAACCAGCCCCACCATTTGATCCGTTTCTGTGTCCACAACGCAGAAACGGCCATAACCGCGCAAGGTCCAGTGCCCGATTTCCCCGGCCAGGATGCGCCACGTCTGTTCTGCTGTGGCGGGCCCGCCGACAAAACGCGCACGATCTGAGGCATAGAATGCGCAGAGCGGGCCGAAGTCCGAGGCATTCAGAGCGCGCAAGGTAAGCCTGTCGGTGTGAAGCGTGGGTATGGTGATGGTTGTTTGGGTCATATGTACTCGCGGCGACAGCTTGCGCTTTTGGCAGTCTGCGGATGCCTCCGGCGGGAGTTTTTTTGGCTAAGTGAAGTGGACATCATCGGGTCACTTCTTTTTGCCGAAGCCTGAGAGGCCGGGGGGAAGTCCCATACCGCCGCCCAATCCGGGAAGGCCGCCGGGCATTTTGCTGCCCATTTGTTTGGCTGCGGCCTCAAGTTGTTTTGGATCCATACCGTCCATGCCGGGCATCCCGCCTTTACCGCCCATCATAGCAGCCATGGCTTTTTTCATCATGCCACCTTTGCCTTTCCCGAGTTTTTTCATCATGTCGGACATTTGGCGGTGCATTTTGAGCAGTTTGTTGAGGTCAGAGACGTCCATGCCGGACCCGCGCGCGATGCGTTTTTTGCGTGAGGCTTGCAGGATTTGCGGGGCGGCGCGTTCTTTTTTGGTCATCGAATCGATCATGGCGATCTGGCGTTTGAGGATTTTGTCGTCAAAGCCGGCGTCTTCGATTTGTTTGGCCATTTTGCCCATACCGGGCATCATGCCCATCATGCCTTCCATCCCGCCCATTTTGAGCATTTGATCCAGCTGCATTTTGAGGTCGTTCATGTTGAACTGACCTTTGGACATGCGGCGCATCATGCGCTCGGCTTGTTCGGCCTCGATTGTTTCTTGGGCTTTTTCGACGAGGCTGACGATATCGCCCATGCCTAGGATGCGGCCAGCGATCCGTTCGGGTTCGAATGTTTCCAAGGCATCCATCTTTTCGCCAAGTCCGACGAATTTGATGGGTTTGCCTGTCACAGCGCGCATTGACAAAGCGGCACCGCCGCGTCCGTCCCCGTCCATTCGGGTGAGAACGACGCCAGAAATGCCGATGCGGTCATCGAAGTTTTCGGCAGTGGCGACGGCGTCTTGACCCGTTAGGCCATCGACCACCAGCAATGTTTCGCGCGGGTCGGCGACATCGCGCACAGCTTCGACTTGGGCCATGAGCTCTTCATCGATGGACAAACGCCCTGCGGTGTCCAGCATATAGACGTCATATCCGCCTAGGCTGGCTTGGGTTTTGGCGCGTTTGGCGATGGCGACGGGGTTTTCGCCTTTTACGATGGGCAGGGTATCGACGCCGATTTGCAGACCCAGGATCGCCAGTTGTTCCATTGCGGCGGGGCGGTTTACGTCCAGGGATGCCATTAGGACGCGTTTGCCATCGCGGTCTTTGAGACGGCGTGCCAGTTTTGCAGTTGTTGTGGTTTTACCGCCGCCTTGAAGACCGACCATCAGAATTGGGGCGGGTGGGTTGTCGATTTTCAGCGCGCCGGGTTCGCCTTCGCCGGTGAGAACATCAACAAGGGCGTCATGTACGATTTTAACGACTTGTTGGCCGGGGGTGACAGATTTTGTGACGGCTTGGCCGGTGGCTTGGTCCTGGACGCGTTTAACGAAATCGCGCGCAACTGGCAGCGAGACATCGGCTTCCAGCAAGGCGACACGGACTTCGCGCAGGGCGGTTTTAACGTCGTCTTCGCTGAGGGCACCTTGTTTTGTAAGTCTGTCGAAGACGCCGGAGAGACGTTCTGATAGGTTTTCAAACATGTCTCGGCCTCCTGTGCCGGTTGCTGTGATGCTCTGGACATAGTGTCCCGAACGCGATGCGCCAAACGGCAAGCGCCCCCATGGGCGCGTCGCGCTGATGGGGGGCGATCCCGACCTGTGGCCAAGGGACCGGAGTTTCATGAGCTCCGGAATCGTGTGCTGGTTAGAGTTTGCCGGGCGGTGAGTCAAGCGATGGGCGTGACGTCGGGACGATTTCATGGGCCGGACAGGTGCCTGTGTGTGGAATCTGCTTGCCGTTAGCAGCCTGTCTTAGGCCCGGGGTATCGCGTCTTGCAAATGTTGGGTGACTGCCAAGCGTGGAAGCGCGCGATCAATAGAGGTCTAAAGTCCCGTGATTGAAGACATGTATGTGTCGCTGTGAATTTTTTTAATTTAGTTTGGAACCTTTTTGCGATCCGTGCGTTTACGGCATGTAACATTGCGCGCTGTTCATGGATTTCACCTGTTTCCTGAAGCTAAGGACGTCGTTTGCAGTTAACGGTTTTGTGCGTGCACATTCGTGCGAGCATTTGGGTAAATTAGTGTGAAAAGAGCTGCGCGTTGCGAACTTACCCCGGGGGAGTGGTGGCCCTACGTGTGGTGAGCGGGCGTGACAAACTCTGGGAGGTGTTTGTCACGCCCTTTTTCTGGATTTGGCTTATAGAGGTTTTCGAGCGCGCAGTGCCGCTGTAATGGTGCCTTCATCTAGGTAGTCCAGCTCGCCGCCGATGGGCACGCCTTGTGCAAGCGAGCTGAGGGTCACGCGGTTTTCTAAAGTGTCGGCGATATAATGTGCGGTGGTTTGACCATCGACAGTGGCATTTAGAGCGAGGATGACTTCGGTCACGTTTTCCGACAAGACGCGGTCAAGTATGCGGGGGATGCGCAGTTCGTCTGGGCCAATTGCATCCAGGGCTGACAATGTGCCGCCTAAAACGTGGTAGCGGCCTTTGAAGACGCCTGCGCGCTCCATGGCCCACAGGTCTGCGACATCTTCGACGATACAAAGTTCGCCATTCGCGCGTTCATTGGATTCACAGATATCGCAGATATCGGTTGTGGCAATGTTGCCGCAGTTTAGGCATTCGCGGGCGGTGGCGGCGACAGTTTGCATGAGATCTGCAAGGGGCATCAGTTGCAGGGATCGTTTGCGTATGAGGTGCAAGACAGCGCGACGGGCCGAACGCGGTCCGAGCCCGGGCAGTTTTGCCATCATGTCGATCAGGGCATCTATGTCTCGGGTTGAGGTCATGTGGTGCCTTCCGGAGCCTCCGGCGGGAGTTTATTTTGCTAAGTGAAGTTGGAAGGCGTTGTGCGGCCCCGTTTGGTTTGGGGCCGTTTTTTTTGTTTTTGGGATTAGAACGGTAACTTCATGTCTGCGGGCAGGCCCATGGCTTCAGTGAGGCGGCCCATTTCTTCTTGGGCTTTTTCGCTGGCTTTGGATTGTGCGTCTTTGATTGCGGCCAGGATCAGGTCTTCGACGACTTCTTTGTCGTCTCCGTTGAAGATGGAGGGGTCGATATCGAGGGCTTTGAGCTCACCTTTGGCCGACGCGGTGGCTTTCACCAGGCCTGCGCCACTTTCGCCGGTGACCATGACATTTTGCAGATCGTCCTGCATTTGTGCCATTTTCGTTTGCATTTCTTGGGCTTTTTTCATCATCCCGGCCATGTCGCCAAGTTGGCCTAAACCTTTAAGCATCGTGGAGTCTCCGTTAATTGGGCCGCTTTTCTAGCGGTGCGGTATATAAAGCGATCCCGACACATATTGCAGTCACAGCGGCAATGAACAAGGCGGGTGAACCGACGCAGCCTTCGACGCGGGCGAGTGTGCGGGTGCCAGAGGGGTCATAGTAAGTGATGAGGGCGACCAGGCCGGACCAGAGAATGACAGCGATCAGCCCGCCGATTTGGCTGCGAAACCGAACGGCGATGAGTGTGATTGCAAGTAGAATGAGGCTGGCGGGCGAAGCGGCCAGAGCGATCAGTTCTTGCAGGGCAGTGACGGGTGTTCCGGTCCAGTCGGGGTGGGTTTCGGCGCAATTGGATGCGGATGAGAGAGTGGGTGCGGCGCAGAGGAGGGCCGTGAGGGGGGCGAATTTGCGCATGCTTAGTCCTCCTCGAAGGGGTCCCATTCGTCTTCGACCTCATCCAGGGCATCAAGTTCGGCGTCTGCGGCCAGATCTTCGGGGGTGCGAATGGCGGTGATATGGGCTTTGGGAAACAGGGCAAGGACTTCGGCGACAAGAGGGTGTGCTTGGGCTTGGGACTTTAGGGCGACGTCTTTGGCGTCCCGGGTTTCTGCGATCGTTGGGGCATCTGCTGTATTCACAACGCTGACGGCCCAGCGGTTGCCTGTCCAAGCTTGCAGGCGTTGGCCCAGTTTTTGGGCCATATCGGCAGGTGCGTTATTCGTCGGGGTGAATTCGATACGGCCGGGTTGATACGAGGCAAGGCGAAGCCCAGTTTCGACATCGACAAGCAGCTTAACATCGCGATTGGTGCGTATCAGGTCGACCACATGGGTGAATGTTGGGAAGCGCGCCAACGCGTCCTTGGGGTCCTGGGCCAAGGCTGCGACGGGACCAGAGGTTGGGGCCGATGTCGTCATGTTGCGGGGCGCTGTTTGGGATGTTGCATTTGAGGGTGATTGACGCGGGGCTTGTGCGGGGGGTGGTGTTTGGCCCTGTAATTTTTTGATAAGTTCGTCTGGGGTCGGCAGGTCGGCCACGTGCGTCAGTCGGATGACAGCCATTTCGGCGGCCATCATGGCGTTTGGCGCCGCAGCCACCTCTTCGAGTGCTTTCAGTAACATTTGCCACATCCGTGTCAGAACGCGCATGGGCAAGTCTTTTGCCATGGTTTGCCCGCGTGCGCGCTCATCTGGGGACACGGTGGGATCTTCGGCAGCTTCGGGGGTGATTTTGACGACCGACACCCAATGCGTAATTTCGGCCAGGTCGCGCAGAACGGCCAGGGGGTCGGCCCCATCTGCGTATTGTGCAGAGAGTTCTGAAAGGGCCCCAGCGGCGTTTCCGCGCAGGATCATGTCCATCAGATCCAGAACCCGGCCCCGGTCGGCCAAACCCAACATGGCGCGCACTTGGATCGCTGTTGTCTCGCCTGCGCCGTGGGATATGGCCTGATCCAGCAAGGACGTTGCATCCCGTGCAGACCCTTCCGCCGCGCGGGTGATCAAAGCCAAGGCATCTTCGGCGATTTCCGCGCCTTCCGCAGCTGCGATTTTGCGCATCAGGGCGATCATCACTTCGGGCTCAATCCGGCGCAGGTCAAAACGTTGGCAGCGCGAAAGCACCGTCACGGGGACTTTGCGAATTTCGGTAGTAGCAAAGATGAACTTCACATGCGCGGGCGGTTCTTCCAGCGTTTTGAGCAGCGCATTGAAGGCGCTGGTCGAGAGCATGTGGACTTCGTCGATGATATAGATTTTGTAGCGGGCTGAGGCCGCGCGGTAATGCACCGAATCGATGATTTCGCGAATGTCGCCAACGCCCGTGCGCGAGGCGGCATCCATTTCCATCACATCGACATGGCGCCCTTCCATGATGCCGATGCAATGTTCGCACTGCCCACAGGGATCTGTCGTCGGTCCGCCATCGCCGCTGGGGCCAATGCAATTCATGCCTTTGGCGATAATGCGCGCTGTGGTGGTTTTCCCAGTGCCGCGAATGCCGGTCATAATGAAGGCTTGGGCAATACGGTCGGCCTCAAACGCGTTCTTTAGGGTTCGGACCATGGCGTCTTGGCCTACCAAATCCACAAAGGTTTCGGGGCGATATTTGCGGGCCAGAACCTGGTAGGCTGTTGTGGTTTGCTCGCTCATGCTGATCCCCGGATTCGCGCTGGTTGGGCCAAACTAATGCGCGCTCGGACCGGGGTCCAGTGCAGCTTGGGTTTGCATGGGGGGCGCTTGTGTTTAGGATCGGCGTATTGCGGTAAAAAGGAGAGATCCAATGCGGATCAGGGGTGTGCGTAGAAGTCGGAACATTGAAGACAGACGCAGTCGTGCAAGTGGCGGTCGTCGGGCAGGTGGTCGTCGGGCTGGGGGTATTGGCGGCATCGGTTTGCTGGTGGTGTTGGCGATTGGGTACTTCGCCGGGATCGATGTGACGCCATTGTTGCAAGGGGGAAGCGCACCTGCGACCCAACAACGCCCGGTGAGCCAGGCGGATCAACGTGCGGCGGAATTCACCAGCGTGGTGCTGGGAACGACCGAAGATGTTTGGGCTCAGATTTTCCGGGATCAAATTGGGCGGCAATATACGCCACCCGTGTTGGTTTTGTATTCCAATGTGACAACCAGCCCTTGTGGGGGGGCTTCTGGGGCGACGGGGCCATTTTATTGTCCGGCGGATCGCAAAGCTTACCTAGATACTGCGTTTTTTGCGACGTTAAGCGAACGGATGGGCGCGCGGGGGGATTTCGCGGCGGCTTATGTTGTGGCGCATGAAGTTGCGCACCATGTTCAAAACGAGCTTGGGATTTTGGGCAAAGTTTCTGCGGCGCGGCGGCAAGCCACGCAGGTTCAATCCAATGCTTTGACCGTTCGCTTAGAATTGCAGGCCGATTGTTTCAGCGGTGTGTGGGCGCGGTCCGTTGAAGGATTGATGGAGCGTGGTGATTTGCAAGAAGCGTTGAACGCGGCGCGCATGATTGGCGATGATCACCTGCAGCGCCAGTTCGGGCGGGTCCCGCAGCCGCACACCTTCACCCATGGGACCTCTGATCAACGCGAACGTTGGTTCGCGCGCGGGTTTGACACGGGCCAAATCCAAAACTGCGACACTTTCGCAGCACAGCAGCTGTGATAGGGATTTAGGGTGAGAGGCTGACAACGACCCAAGCGTGGCTCGTTACGGCTGCTTCCTTCCGGATCTGACCGGGTTGGCGAGGTGCCTGCCCGCGCCAACCTCTCAATCGTGCATGTAGCCGCTTAATCGCGATCTGACAAGGTCAGAGAGTCAAACTGATCCGAACAAAGCCCGAGCTTTGTGACAGCGGCGGTTTGGGGGCGAAGTGTTCAATGTCCGCCATATGCGCCAAAGCGCCAGGGCCTGTCTGCAACCAACATTTTTGGCCCTGCGCGGCCGGGGCAAAGCGCCATGTGTTTTGCAGGGTCGGTTTCTGGTCGGACCGCATATACGCCAGCAAGGCTTCGGCGGCGGTGATCAAAGGACGCAGCACAGGACGCTGTGGCGACAAACCCGCGAACCCGCCGCCGCCGCAAGCACGATAATTGTTTGCCGCGACCAGGAATTGATCGCTTGGCGCGACAGCCCGTCCGTTGCGGCGGACATCACTGACGCGTTGGGCTTGTGGGTTTATGCACTGCCCATGGGTATCAAACCGGGCCGGTTGTGTTGGATCAATGGCATAGGTGAGGCCGTGGATCACATCAAAGTCAAAGGACGGGAATGTCGGGTCAATCAGGCGTTGCTCGGCGCTTTGGTTTTGATGGACAAACACACTGGCTGATTTTTCCAACCATTCCAGCAATTCCGCACCATTGATTTGGACGGCCCAAATGACATTTGAAAACGTATCCATCTCGGCCACGTGGCGCTGGCGTAAGGGGCCTGCTGGGATATCTGTGTAGTTCCAAGGGCCTGCACGTCCACCCGAGCGCGCGGGCGACACCGCGGAAAGCAAAGGCAAATCAGAAAACGCACTGCTCTTTTGGATATCTTGTAGGGCCGCTGTTTGCGCAGCTGCCATCAACGATAAAAGAACTGTGGGGCGCAACCGGGCAAAGTGACTGGTCAGAGGCACTTCGCTGTGTCCGATAATTTCATCGAGCTGTGCGCAAGTGCGTTCGTGGGGCGCCTTTAGGGCCGAAAACACAGGTGCGCAAATCTGGTCAGATGTGTGTGCTGGAAACAATTCTGCGCGGCTGTTGCAAATTCGGCGTTCGGTTGAGGGGCTGGGATACAAATCCAGATCGATACATCCTACATGACTGCCACCAAATCCGGGCATAACAGTGGGAATGGAATGCAATGTGCCGGATGCCATATTACTACCTGGTTCGGACATATGATCTGGTCCTGGAAAGCTTAAATGCGTGTGCCCCCCGACCAGCGCATCGATCGCACCGTCCTGGGCAATATCCTGCAATGCATTTTCCTGCTTGTCGACGCCGATGCCGGTATGCGCCAACGCGATGACGATATCAGCGCCCTTCTCACGGGCCTGTTCGGCAGCGCAGCGCACACTTTGCACCATATCGGAAATCGCGATTTTGCCACCCAGATTGGCGAAGGTCCAACTTTCGGTGCGTGGCGGCAGAACAGACACCACCCCCACTTTGATCCGACCACAGTATAAGATTTGATAAGGGTGCAACCAGCTTTGGGGATGCGACAGCTTTAGATTCGACGAAATCAAAGGCGCCGTCAGGCTAGAGGCAAAAGCACCCAAATAGTCCAACCCATATTCCAGGTCATGATTGCCCACCCCCATGGCTGCATACCCCAAAGCATTCATTGCTTTGGCAACGGGGTGCGGGCCTTGTGCAGCGGCGTCACCGGCCAGAAAGCTTGCCAGGGGTGTGCCATGTAGCAAATCACCATTATCAACCAAAATCGAATTGCGCGGAGGCGATTCTGAGGCGGCCTCTTGGCGCAAATTTGCGATGGTGTCAGTCAGTGCACTTAGGCCCAAACCTGGGGTTTGTTTTTGCAAAAAATAGTCATAGGACAGCAGATGCATATGAACATCGCTGGTCGCCAGAATGCGCAGTTTTTCAACGGTCTGTATCTGCGTGTTCATGCAAGTTTCCGCAAAGAGGGGTTGTCTATCGCCTCTGAGCCTCAGCCATACACGGTTCTTACGCGGGTAGCAATTTGCACAGTTGTCTTAGTGCGATTGGCATGGCACCTGTTGCCAAAGTAAGGAGACCCACATGAAACATGCGGAAACAGTGACATTTGGGGGCTCTGGTTTGGACCGTGCGGGGGATTTGCGCGGCGATAAGAAAGCATTGAGCGCAGCGCGTCAGGATTCATCGGCGCGGACATTGGTGCTTTGGCGTGGTAAGGTTTTGATTGCGAAAGAACGCCCCGCTGAGGTTGTGAAGCTGCCTTTGGATCATCCGATTTTGCAGGATGCCAATCCCGATTGGGTGCTCTTGGGGCGTGACGCCAAGGCCCCGATTTTTGCAGCGACCATTGATGCGTGGGAGCCACAAGACCAAGACTTATCGCAGCTTTCGCAGTTTTTGGATCCGTCGGAACAAACGCATCCGGCTTTGGCACAAGATCAGGTCTTTGCCGAATTGCGCCGTGTGATGACGTGGCTTAGCCCACGGGACGCAGAACTGGCCGCTGCGGCGCGCGCTGTGTTTGAATGGCACAAATCGCATGGGTTCTGTGCAAGTTGTGGGCAGGCCTCAAAGCCGTCCATGGCAGGATGGCAACGCGATTGCCCTGCCTGTGGTCGCCACCATTTTCCGCGCACAGATCCTGTGGTTATCATGTTGATTACGCATGGGAATTCTGTACTTTTGGGGCGCTCACCTGGGTGGCCTGAGGGCATGTATTCTCTGTTGGCGGGATTTGTGGAACCGGGCGAAACGCTTGAGGCTGCCGTGCGCCGAGAAGTCTTTGAAGAATCGGGAATTTCGGTTGGTGAGGTGTCTTATCTTGCAAGTCAGCCCTGGCCGTTTCCTGCCTCGCTTATGTTTGGGTGTGCAGGACAGGCGATGAGCACCGAGATTAAGATCGATCCGGTTGAAATCGAGGACGCGATGTGGGTGAGCCGCGAGGACGTAATGCAAGCTATGGCAGGTAACCATCCCGGGATCTTGCCCGCGCGCAAAGGCGCGATTGCACATTTCCTGTTGCAGAATTGGGTTGCGGACAGTTTGGATTAAGCGGACTATTTGGTTAGTTCTTACAGTGAAGACACGTGGCATATGAAATTCACTACACAAACGGTCATCCAAGCACCTATCGATTCGGTGTTCGAAATGATGTCGGATTTTGACACAATTGAGCAACTTGCGCGCCGGCGCGGCGCAGATGTCACCCGGATCAATCCTGGTGCATATGCCGGGGTTGGGCTGGAATGGGATGTGCATTTTGTTTTGCGCGGCAAAGCACGGGATGTTCAATTGCGTCTGAGCGAACTGAATGCCCCGAACCGCCTTGTGGCGCACGCCACGTCACCTGGGGTAACAGGGTTTTTTGTTGCCGAACTTGTGGCCTTGTCCGAAGACACAACGCGTCTTATGGCCGTGTTAGATACAGAGCCACAGACCCTTTCGGCGCGGTTATTGATGCAGTCGCTGCGCCTTGCAAAGTCCAGCTTGAACAAGCGTTTTGACACGCGCGTGGCCGATTATGGGCGCGCCATGGAAGACCGCTATCAAAGCCAGGCTTAGACAGCGGCGTTACGCCCGTGATCCGACGGGTAAGTGCCTAAGATTTCGACTTTATGCGTGAAGTAATCCAGCTCTTCCAAGGCTCGGACAACGCTTGGATCGTCGGGGTGGCCTTCAATGTCTGCATAAAACTGCGTAGCTGTGAACGCCCCGCCGACCATGTAGCTTTCCAACTTGGTCATATTGACGCCGTTGGTGGCAAACCCGCCCATCGCTTTATAAAGGGCCGCCGGTATGTTGCGCACTTCAAAGACGAATGTCGTCAACATCTTATCGCTGCGGCGGCTCATGTCGGCTTCGGGTGCCATAAGCAAAAAGCGTGTCGTGTTATGCCCATGATCTTCAATGTTGCGGGCTAAAACGTCCAGGCCGTAGATCTTGGCGGCGATATCGCTGGCCAATGCGCCCACGCCAACAGCTTTTTCACGCGCGATATCCGCCGCAGCCCCCGCACTGTCGACGGCAACTTCTGAGGTGATCGAGTTGGCATCCAAGAAAGCACGCGCTTGTGGCAATAAAACCATGTGCGCCCGAACATGTTTAATGTCGGCCAAAGTTTGACCGGGAACTGCCATCAAGGCGATACTTACGCGGACAAAGGCCTCGCCGACGATATGTAGACCGCTTTGGGGCAACAACCGGTGTATATCTGCCACACGTCCATATGTTGTATTTTCAACGGGAACCATCGCGCGCGCGGCTTGACCGGATTTTACAGCCTCAATCGTGTCATCAAACGTGCGGCAAGGCAAAGGTTCATAGTCAGGCGCAGCTTTGGCGCAGGCTTCATGACCATAAGCCCCTAATTCCCCCTGAAACGAGATCCGCTGTGCCATTTACGACTTCCTTACGACTTGCCTATATCCCATACATGCAGAGCAGGGCGTTTGGTCGCGGTTCCTACACCTTGCCAGGGGCAGAGGGAAGCCGTAAACAGCGCGCGAACAAGGGTAAAAACGGGACAGTTAGGCAAGCCATGGATACGATGACTTTCACTAAGCTCGCAGGCGGTGTATGCGGCGCGCTGTTGATCTTTTTGCTCGGTAAGTGGGCGGCGGAAACGGTGTATCACGTCGGCGGGCACGGGTCTGAACAAGCTTATATTATTGAGGTTGAAGGCGCTGATGATGCGGCTGAGGACGAAGTCGAAATCAGTTTCGTTGATGTTCTTGCATCAGCCGATGTTGACAAAGGCGCTGGCGTGTTTCGCAAGTGCTCGGCGTGTCATAAGCTTGAATCTGGTGCCAATGGAACCGGACCATACCTTTACGGTGTCGTCGGACGTGACATCGCGGCGGATAGCACTGGATTTGGCTACTCAGACGGGCTTCTGGCAATCGATGGCGATTGGACGGCCGAAAACCTGAACGGCTTTCTTGAAAAGCCAAAAGATTGGGCGGAAGGGACGTCCATGGGATTTGCAGGTCTGAAGAAAATTGAGGATCGCGCGAACGTGATCGCTTATTTGGAAAGCCTGGATAACTGATATCAGCCTGATATAATACAATGAAGCCGCCCCTTCGTGAGGCGGCTTTTTTCGTAGGGTCCGACAAATTCATCTATTCTCAACTAGAAGGTTGGAGAATATAAAAATTGCCTTAAATTACCCGGATAGCGATCTGACCAGAAGGACAGCCTCATGCAGCACATGCATCTTCGACCAAAAGCACGGGCCTTAGCAAAAGCAAAGCATCAGGACCGATCTGGCCTTTGGCGCATAGGTGCTCTTGGATTAATGATATTGGCCGCAGCTACGTTTCAGGTGAAAGCCGAAAACATGATCGTGAGCCACGGGTATTCCTTTTACGGGGACCTGAAATATCCCGCTGATTATGAACATTTTGACTATGTAAACCCGGACGCACCTCAGGGCGGCGAAATTAGTTATGCCTCGCTTGGAACATTTGATTCGATGAATCCTTATTCGCGGAAAGGTCGTGCGGGTCGATTAAGCTGGATGATGTATGAAAGCCTGCTGGGGGAAATCCCTACGACAGGTGCTGCCGCCGCTGCCGACACCTACGGTGAGGGATATTGCTTGCTGTGTGAGCGGCTTGAATACCCCGAAGACAAATCTTGGGTCATTTTCCACATGCGCAAAGACGCTAAGTTTTCAACAGGCGATCCTGTCACGGCGCACGATATCCTTTTTTCGCATAACTTGCTTTTGGAACAAGGGCTTCCGTCCTATGCGGCGGCGGTCAAAAAGCGTATTCCAAATGCCGAAGTCCTGGATGACTACACGATCAAATTCTACTTTACCGATGGCATTTCTCGACGAAGCTTGATTGACCAAGTCGGAGGAGTCCCGGCTTGGTCCAAGACGTGGTACGAAGAAAACAACGCGCGGCTAGATGAACCGCGCTTGGATGCGTCACCTGGATCTGGTCCGTATGTCGTTGACAGTGTCGATGTGAACCGCCGCATTGTGTACAAGAAAAACCCAGATTATTGGGGCAATGACCTGCCGATCAACGTTGGCCGGCATAATTTTGATACAATTCGCGTCGAATATTTCGCAGATGACACCGCGGCTTTTGAAGCATTCAAAGCTGGTGAATATACTTTCCGCGCTGAAGGTGATTCCGCCAAATGGGCGAAAGCCTATGAATTTCCAAAAGTTGCAGAAGGGTCGGTCAAGAAAGTGTCCTTGCCGTCTGGAACACCGCCCACGCCGACTGGAATTGTATTCAACCTTCAGCGTGACGTGATGCAAGACAAGCGTGTGCGCAAAGCTTTGGCCTTGGCGTATAATTTTGAATGGACCAATGAAAGCCTACAATATGGACTGTTCAGTCAACGCAGCTCTTTCACGCAAGGCTCGCCCTTAGAGGCGACGGGGATTCCGACGGGCGATGAGCTGGCTTTCTTGCAGTCACTTGGGGATGTTGTCCCACAAGACATGCTTACAGATGAAGCGCTTACGCCGCACACCTCAAGAGCCGAGCGCTTGTTGGATCGCAGAAATTTGCGTCAAGCGATGAAGTTGTTGGATGAAGCCGGCTGGGCCGTGGGTGCTGACGGCATGCGCGCCAAAGATGGTACGCCGTTGAAAATTACGTATCTTTTCAATACATCATCGCCGCCAACGCTGGGCTCGGTGATGGAAAACTACGTGTCTAACGTCAAAGCAATGGGCATCGACATCGTTTTGGAAAAGGTCGATCCGTCGCAATATACTTTGCGCGAACGCGATAAAGACTACGATCTGATTTATGACAGCTACGCGGCGTTCTTGGGAACAGGAACGGGCCTCCACCAGCGCTATGGGTCTGAAGATGCGATCATTTCATTGTTTAACCCGGCATCGCTGCAATCGGAATTGGTCGACACTATCATTGACGCGTCCCTACAAGCGCAATCTACCGCCGAAGAGCAAGCGACCTTGCGTGCGTTGGACCGAGCGCTGCGCTATGAATTCATAATGATTCCAGTGTGGTACAACCCGGACAATTGGATCGCTGCCTATGATCAATATGGCTACCCCGAGCCGCTGCCGGCTTATTCGGTGGGGCATTTGGACTTTTGGTGGTTCGAAGAGGACAAGCACCAGGCCTTAAAGTCGTCCGGCGCGTTGCGGTAATCTCGCATGGGCGCTTACATCCTTCGACGTTTATTGCTGATTATTCCGACGCTTATCGGGATTATGTTGGTGAATTTCGCGCTGGCCCAATTCGTGCCGGGCGGGCCAGTCGAGCAAGCTATTGCCCGCGCGCAAGGTCAGGGTGATGTATTCGGCGGCTTTGCGGGTGGCTCAAACGATGCGGGCGTCGATCAAAACGAAGGCAATGACCAATATATTGGATCGCGCGGGTTGCCGCCCGAATTTATCGAACAACTGGAAAAGGAATTTGGCTTCGACAAGCCCCCCGTTCAGCGTTTTTTGAACATGATGTGGGACTACATGCGCTTTGATTTTGGGGATAGTTATTTCCAAAGCCAAGCCGTTGTGGATTTGGTGATCGACAAGCTTCCGGTCTCGATCACTTTGGGCCTTTGGTCCACCTTGATTGCCTATTTGGTGTCGATCCCTCTGGGTATCCGCAAAGCGGTGCGCGATGGATCGAAGTTTGACACTTGGACCTCGGGTGTCATTATTGCCGCCTACGCGACACCTGGATTTTTGTTTGGAATCTTGCTATTAGTTCTGTTGGCGGGGGGGACGTATTGGCAGATTTTCCCTTTGCGTGGTCTGACAAGTGACAGCAACATTTGGGCCGAGTTAAGCTGGTGGGGCAAGGCGAAAGACTACCTTTGGCACATCACATTGCCGGTTCTCGCGTCGACTATTTCTGCCTTTGCGACGTTAACTTTGCTGACCAAAAATAGCTTCCTGGACGAGATCAAAAAGCAGTATGTCGTCACCGCGCGCGCCAAAGGTTTGTCAGAACGCGGTGTGCTTTATGGTCACGTGTTTCGCAATGCGATGCTGATCGTGATCGCTGGTTTTCCGGCCGCTTTCATTAGCGTGTTTTTCGGGGCAAGCCTTATCATCGAAACGATCTTTTCGCTTGATGGGTTGGGGCGTCTTGGTTTTGAGGCGGCGGTTGCGCGGGACTACCCGATCGTGTTTGGAACGCTGTTTGTGTTCGGTTTGATTGGGTTATTGGTCGGTATTATCAGTGACTTAATGTACGTTCTGGTCGATCCGCGCATTGACTTTGAGCGGAGGGAAGGCTGATGGCGTTGTCCCCTCTAAATGCACGGCGCTGGCGGAATTTCAAAAAGAACAAGCGGGCGTATTGGTCGCTTTGGATCTTTGCGGTGTTGTTCGTAACGTCGCTGTTTGCCGAGTTTATCGCCTATGACAAGCCGATCTTAATCCGTTATCAGAACGCATTCTACACTCCGATTTGGAATTTTTACGCCGAAACTGAGTTCGGTGGAGACTTCCAAACCGAAGCGCAATACCGCGACCCGGAAGTGAAATGTCTAATCGCAACGGGTGGAATGGATCTGTGTTTTGATGATCCCGAGGGATATATTGAGGACGCGAAAGACGGGATAATTGAGGGCGAAGAAATTAACGCGGGCTGGGCGATTTGGCCTCTGATTCCGTATTCCTTTGACACCGCCGTTGATCGGCCTGGCGCTGCGCCATTGCCGCCGAATGGGGAAAACCTGTTGGGCACCGATGGCACAAAGCGCGATGTGATGGCGCGTGTGGTCCATGGGTTTCGTCTTTCCGTTTTGTTTACCTTATTGGTCACCGGAGCGTCTGCGGTCATCGGTATCTTTGCGGGCGCAATTCAGGGGTATTTTGGAGGCTGGGTCGATTTAATTTTTCAGAGAATAATTGAGATCTGGGGAGCGACACCGCAGCTTTATGTAATCATCATCCTGTTTGCGATTTTAGGGCGAAGTTTTAGCCTTTTGGTCATAATTCTGGTCGCGTTTGGATGGATTTCGCTGGTTGGCGTGGTGCGGGCTGAATTCTTGCGTGCCCGGAACTTGGAATATGTACGCGCGGCCAAGGCTTTGGGCGTGTCCAACCTTACAATTATGTTTCGCCATATGTTGCCCAATGCGATGGTGGCGACATTAACCATGTTGCCGTTTATTGTGACGGGAACAATTTCATCGCTGGCGGTTTTGGATTTCTTGGGCTTTGGCTTGCCCTCGTCGGCACCGTCCTTGGGCGAACTCAGCCTGCAAGCCAAGACCTATTTGACCGCGCCTTGGCTAGCTTTTACCGCCTTTGGGGTGTTCGCGATTATGCTTAGCCTGCTTATTTTCATATTTGAAGGTATCCGCGACGCGTTCGATCCCAGAAAGACTTTCGTATGAGCACCCCAATTCTTGATGTGCGCGATTTGCGCGTGGCTTTTCGACAGGACGGTGCCGCGACAGAAGCTGTAAAAGGCGTCAGCTTTTCGGTGTCGCGCGGAGAGACCGTGGCACTTGTTGGTGAATCGGGGTCTGGAAAGTCGGTTTCGGCCCTATCGACAGTTGGCTTGTTGGGCGATAGCGCGCAAATTTCGGGATCTGTCACCTATGACGGCCAACAAATGATCGGCGCATCAGAGCGTACTCTGCGTCAGGTCCGGGGCAACGATATTTCATTTATCTTTCAAGAACCTATGACCTCGCTGAATCCTCTGCATACGATCGACAAGCAGCTCAGCGAAAGCCTTGCATTACACCAAGGTGTGATTGGTGACGCGGCGCAAGCGCGTGTGCTGGATTTGTTAAACAAAGTCGGAATCGTTGATGCCGAAAGCCGTCTACGGGCCTATCCTCATGAACTGTCGGGTGGGCAGCGCCAGCGCGTTATGATTGCGATGGCGCTGGCAAACAAACCCGATGTGCTTATTGCCGACGAGCCGACAACGGCGTTGGATGTGACAATCCAAGCGCAGATCTTAGAACTGTTGGCGGATCTGAAGCGCACAGAAAATATGGGGCTTTTGTTCATCACGCATGATCTTGGGATTGTGCGGCGGATCGCAGACCGCGTCTGTGTGATGGAACATGGTGTGATCGTTGAACAGGGTTTGACACGCGAAATTTTTGGCTCTCCACAACACCCTTATACGCAAAAACTGCTGGGGGCTGAACCGTCTGGTCGTCCAGCACCGGTTCCGACGAACGCTAAGATCGTGGCCGATACAAAGGACTTGCGGATTTGGTTTCCGATTAAGCAGGGTTTTTTACGTAAAACTGTCGCCCATGTGAAAGCCGTAAATGCCGCGACGCTGGACGTGCGCGCTGGGGAAACTCTTGGAATTGTTGGGGAAAGTGGATCGGGCAAAACGACCCTAGCCTTGGCGATCATGAAGCTGATCCAGTCCGATGGACGTATTGCTTATATGGGCCAGGACCTAACAGGGTGGAGCGTCAAACAACTGCGCGGCCTGCGCAAAGACATGCAGATCGTGTTTCAGGACCCGTTCGGCAGTCTGTCGCCGCGTATGACGTGCGCTGAAATTATCGCGGAAGGTCTGGGCGTTCATAATGTGGATCCTGGGCGGGACAAGCGGGAGTTGGTCGCCGAAGTTATGACTGAAGTCGGGTTGAACCCGGATACAATGGATCGTTATCCCCATGAGTTTTCAGGCGGACAACGACAACGGATCGCGATTGCGCGTGCGATGGTACTGCGCCCAAAACTTGTGGTGCTGGACGAGCCGACCTCGGCGTTGGACATGACTGTTCAAGTGCAAATCGTTGATTTATTGCGCGATCTGCAGCAGAAGTACGGACTTGCGTATCTTTTCATTAGCCACGATTTGGCTGTGGTGCGGGCCATGTCGCATAAGGTTATGGTGATGAAACGCGGGGACGTGGTCGAATATGGAGATGCAGACACGGTTTTCGACCAGCCTTCGGCCGCGTATACGAAAGAACTTTTGGCCTCTGTAACCGGGACTTAAGCTGGAACAGCCTCGGGTGGGGCCTCTTTCGCGCCGGTCATGAACGCAACGGCGTCTGACATTGTGTAGTCCTTGGGATTTACAACACATAGTCGTTTTCCCAGGCGATGAACATGGATACGGTCTGCCACTTCGAAGACGTGCGGCATATTATGGCTGATCAAGATAATGGGAATCCCGCGCGAGCGCACGTCTTGGATTAATTCCAACACTTTACGGGATTCTTTGACGCCTAAAGCCGCTGTTGGTTCGTCCAAAATGATGACCTTAGAGCCAAAAGCAGCAGCGCGCGCGACAGCAACGCCCTGACGTTGTCCGCCGGACAAGGTCTCGACCGCTTGGTTAATATTTTGGATCGTCATCAAACCCAGTTCCGTCAGTTTGTCGCGGGCAAATTTTTCCATTGCGGGGCGGTCAAGCTTGCGCAGCCATGTGCCCATAAAGCCGGGTTTGCGCAGCTCGCGGCCCATGAACATATTATCTGCAATTGACAGAGCAGGGGACATCGCAAGGGTTTGATAAACCGTCTCGATCCCATGTTCGCGTGCTTGAATAGGGGTGGAAAACTGCACTTTTTTGCCGTCAAGCCAGACATCGCCGGAATCTGGGATAACTGCCCCCGATACGGCTTTGATCAAGGTTGATTTGCCAGCCCCATTGTCTCCAATCACGGCTAAAATTTCGCCTGGGTACAGATCGAAGTCACAGTGATCCAAGGCGGTCACTTTGCCATAACGTTTGACCAACTGGCGGCCTTTTAAAATCGGTTCCATTAGGCAGACACCTTTCTGATCCATTGATCCACAGCGACCGCTGCGATGATGAGCAAGCCGATCAGTAAAAAGGTCCATTGTGCGTCGGCCCCGAGCAGGCGAAGCCCAAGGGTAAAGACACCGACGATTAACGCACCAAACAGCGATCCTAAGATTGACCCACGCCCACCGAACAGGGAAATGCCCCCAATCACCACGGCAGTGATGCTTTCTATATTGGCCAATTGGCCGGAGGTCGGCGAGATCGATCCAATCCGTCCAATCATCGCCCAACCTGCAAAAGCACAGATCAACCCGGACAACACATAAACGGACACCAGCGTGCTTTTAACATTCACTCCAGACAGTTCGGCAGCCTCAGGATCATCGCCGACAGCATAGACATGTCGCCCCCAAGCGGTGTGTTTCAGCGCATAGGCCAACACAAAAATGAGGATAAGCATAAAGATTACGCCGACTGTGACCGTGGCCCCACCGATTTGAAACCGGGTGCCAAAGACCTGTAACAGGGCTGCTTGTTCTTCAATGTCTTGGCTGCGAATGGTCTGGTTGGCGGAATACAAAAAATTCGACGCAAGTACGATTTGCCACATCCCCAGTGTCACAATGAACGGCGGCAAACGCATATAGGCCACCAGCCAGCCATTAATCGCGCCACAAATCGCACCAACAGTCAGTCCGCAGGCAATTGAGATTTCGACTGGCAATCCATAACGAAACGTAAATTGGCCCATGACCACAGACGACAATACCATGATCGCGCCCACGCTGAGATCGATTCCAGCTGTCAAGATCACAAGGCTTTGCGCAGCCGCGACGATGCCAACGATCTGAACTTGCTGCAAAATCAACGTCATCGCGAAGGGTGAAAAGAAGCGCCCTCCGATTAAAATCCCGAAGACCACAATCGAGGCGACCAAAACAATCAGCGGCACAAGCGCTGGATTCACATGCAGCAGGTGCTGTAATTTACCGATAAGTCCCTTCTGGGTGTCCTCAAATTCGGCGACGCTTTCCTGACCGTCGATGATCGCGTTTTCATAGTTAGGATCGGGTGCGTTTTGGGACATAGGGTGTGTCTCCTGCCGGACGTCTCTTCATCTGTTAACCACGATGGCAGGTTTTCTGAAGCCTGTCATCGGTCAAATTCAAAAGGGGCCCGCAAGCCCCTTCCAATTGTTTTAAAACAGGTTTTAGCCCCAGCAGAGCTCAAGCCCTTCGGCCGAAGAAATCGATGGCACACCTTCGACAGGGCTGTCTGTGACCAAGGACACGCCTGTGTCAAAAAAGTCTTTGCCAGGTGTCAGCGATGGCTTGATGCCTTCTTCGGCCCACTTTTTGATCGCCTCAACGCCCAAAGCTGCCATTAGCAATGGGTACTGCTGAGATGTCGCTCCGATCACGCCATCGGCCACATTTTGCACGCCAGGGCAGCCGCCATCGACGGATACAACGACCACGTCATCGGTTTTGCCAAAGTCTTTCAGGGTCTCATAAGCGCCCGCAGCAGCAGGTTCGTTGATGGTGTACAAAACGTTCACACCGTCATCCATGGTCAGAAGGTTTTCCATGGACTTGCGCCCGCCTTCTTCGTTGGCGTTGGTAACTTCGTTGTTCACGATGCGCGCATCGGTTTCGTCGCCCCATTTCGCCGGATCCGCCAGATCAATGCCGAAGCCTTGCAAGAACCCTTGGTTGCGCAGAACGCCAACGGTGGGTTGTGAGACGTTAATATTCATCATCCCGATTTTCGCGGCAGCCGTGTCTTCCAGCTGTGCGGCGGCCCATTTCCCAATCAGCTCACCCGCCAAGAAATTGTCTGTGGCGAAGGTCGCATCCGCGGCGTCGATGGGTGTCAAAGGTGTGTCCAACGCGATCACAACAAGACCGGCATCGCGGGCTTGTTTCACAGCCGGCACGATGGACGAGGTGTCAGACGCCGTAATCAGAATGCCTTTCGCGCCATCCAAAATGCAGGTTTCGATGGCTTGAACTTGTGTTTCGTGATCTCCGTCGATCTTGCCAGCAAATGACTTAAGCGTCATGCCCAGTTCGGCGGCTTTGGCTTCGGCGCCTTCCTTCATCTTAACGAAAAACGGGTTGGTGTCGGTCTTCGTGATCAAGCAAACAGTCGTTGCATGGCCATCTGCCAAAGCGCCGGTGGCCGCTGAAACAGTCGCAAATGCTGTACCAAGTAGCAGTTTCTTCATGGTGTCCTCCCTAGGAATGAATGCGTCGGATGTCTCCGAAGCCTTCGCATCTAAGCGGGATTCTGTGCAATCGTCAATTAAGAACAAATATTTACGCGCAAAATGCTACAGGTCTTCTAAACAAGTGCAACGCGTGTCGCTGGATTGGACCGCACGCGATCAAGATGAACACAACATATCCTGAACTGTCCGGTTTTCTGATCCCGCCCCCTCTTGGCACTTGACCGTGTAAGGTCCATATACGTCGCAACGTTGATCCCATTTTGAAAGGACACCACAGGATGGTTGATCTGAATCTAAGCGGAGGCCCAAGTCAGGGCGACGCAGACTTGATCAAAGACGCGACCGAAGCCTCGTTTATGCAAGACGTCGTCGATACCTCAATGACAACGCCCGTGATCGTGGATTTCTGGGCCCCTTGGTGTGGCCCTTGCAAGACGCTTGGCCCGATGCTGGAAGAGGCCGTGCGTGCCGCCAAAGGTGCGGTCAAGATGGTCAAGATCAATGTGGATGAGGCTCAAGGCATTGCTGGGCAGCTGCAGATTCAGTCGATCCCAACGGTCTATGCCTTCTTCAAAGGTCAGCCCATTGATGGATTCCAAGGCGCAGTTCCAGGGTCTGAAATTAAGGATTTCGTTGATCGTGTCGTTAAGGCGTCGGGCGGCGAGGCAGCAGGCGATGGTTTGGCAGATGCGATTGAGGCAGCTGAAGACATGCTGACGGCAGGGGCCGCAGAAGATGCAGCACAAACATTTGCAGCAATATTGGGTGAAGATCCAGTAAATGCCGCAGCTTACGGCGGCATGGTGCGTGCGCATATCGCCATGGATGATCTGGATCAGGCCGAGGCCATTCTGAATGGCGCACCTGCTGAGATCTCAGAGTCAGCGGAATTAGAGGCCGCCTTTGCGCAGTTGGAACTGGCCAAACAAGCTTCAAATGCAGGGCCTGTTGCCGAGCTACAAGCCGCCGTTGATGCGTCACCGACGGACCATCAAGCACGCTTTGATTTGGCATTGGCGGTCCACGCGGCTGGGGACGCTGAGGCGGCTGTGGCGCATCTGCTTGAGATTTTCCGCCAAGATCGCGACTGGAATGATGGTGCGGCTAAGACGCAAATGTTCACTATTTTTGACGCACTTAAGCCTAATGATCCGGTGGTTTTGAATGGGCGGCGAAAACTATCGTCAATGATATTTGCCTGACGGCCCCTCGGGGCTAGTTACTGCATATGATCAAATTTGGTGACCTCCCCGATACGCTGCCCGTCTTTCCTTTGCCGGGTGCTTTGTTGCTGCCAAGAGCGCGGCTGCCGCTGCATATTTTTGAGCCGCGCTATCTGCAAATGTTCGAAGATTGTTTGAAAACGCCCGAGCGGTTGTTTGGCATGCTGCAACCAAATGAGGTCGAAGGACGCAGTGACAATGGCTTGCATCGTATCGGCTGTGCCGGGCGTGTCACACAGTTTTCAGAAACTGAAGATGGTCGCTATCTTATTACCTTATCTGGGATTTCGCGGTTCCGGGTCTTGTCGGAAGTCGACGGTTTTACCCCATATCGGCGCTGTGCCGTGTCTTGGGAAGGGTTCGATCGCGACCTTGCCCCAGTCGAAAAAGATACAAATTTTGATCGATCATTTTTCATGTCGCTGTTGGGGCGGTATTTCGAATCGCGCGCGTTGTCAGCCGATTGGGAAACATTGAAAGACGCAGAGGATGAATTGTTGATCAATTCACTATCAATGATGTTGGACTTTGAGCCTGAAGATAAGCAAGCCTTGCTGGAAGCGCCTTCCCTTTCGACCCGCCGTGAGACGTTGGTGACTTTAATTGAATATGCGCTGCGGGGCGGTCAAGCAGACGAGGTCATGCAATGAGCGAAATGGGCAATACACAAGGCGCAGAACGGCACATGTTGGAAATGCTGGTTTGTCCCCGTACTGGGGGCACGCTGCGCTATGATGTCGAAGCTCAAGAGCTGATCTCGGATGCCGCATCCTTGGCCTTTCCTATCCGTAACGGCATTCCGATCATGCTGGAAGACGAAGCGCGCGCGCTGGATTAGGTGCCAACACGGGGAACTTTAATCTTGTTCGGGATTGCCTTCGCGTTGGCGGGTCTCAGCATCCATCGCAGGACCAATGCGAGGGTGCGTACCAGGCACAACGCGGCTGCGGGTTTTCGTTACAGGCTGGTTCTCAGATGGCCCTGAGCTTTCACGGAACAATATGTACAAACCGCTGCCGATGATAATGATTGCCCCGACTGCAGTGTTCCAGTTGGGCCATTCGTCAAATAGCAAGATACCAAACAAGGTCGCCCAAAGTATTTGTGAGTATTGCATCGGTGCCACGATGCTGGCCTCGGCAGTCCGGTAGGCAGTGATCATCATCCGCATCGCGATATGCCCTAGCACGGCGACCAAAGCGACCATCGCCAAATCGCCCGCCTGCATAGGGACATAGACCCACGGCATAACGCAGGCCATAAGGCCGAATTGCCCTAACATTGGATAGATTAACAGAACGACGGGCCGCTCTTCTTGGCCAATTTTACGCACAATTACAGAGGATAGCGCTGCCGCGCATGCGGCCAAAAGAGCGGCTGCATGACCCGTTGTCAGTTCAACCGTATCAAGGCGCAAGACGATCAAAACGCCGACTAAACCAAACGCGACAGCAATCCAACGGCGCAGTCGCACGATCTCGCCCAAAAGGGGAACCGACAAAGCCGTAATCAGCAACGGGACTGAAAACAAGATTGCATAGACTTGGGCAAGCGGCAGAGCAGAAAATGCATAAAATGCGCAGATCCCGCCAATGACAACAGCGCCTGTGCGTAAAAACATCCAACCCGGTCTGTGCGGAAACAATGTGTCCGACGTGCTGTCTTGCACCAGCATCAAAGTGGTTAGCGGGAAGCTGAACAATACTGCGAAAAAGATGATTTGGAACGACGTGTACGTACCACCTAAAACCTTGATCAGCGCGTCATGGGTGCCAAAGACAGCAAAGGCCGCCAAGGCGACAAGGGCACCTTTGATGGGCGCCCGCATGGATCAGACGCTCGCGTTCAATTTAGCCAAGATTGCATCACCCATTTCCGATGTCGTGACGGGGGTCACGCCTTCGTCGGCCAGTAAATCTGCAGTGCGCACGCCATCCGCCAAAACGTCATTAACGGCGGTTTCTAAGCGCGCAGCGTCGTCGCCCGCGTCAAAGGAGTAGCGCAAGGCCATAGCAAAGCTAAGGATACAAGCGATGGGGTTGGCTTTGCCTTGACCGGTGATATCGGGCGCGGACCCATGTACGGGTTCGTAAAGCGCCTTGGGCCGACCGTTTGCCATAGGTGCGCCCAATGACGCCGAGGGCAACATACCCAAAGATCCGGTGAGCATCGCCGCACAATCTGACAAGATGTCGCCGAACAAATTGTCAGTTAGGATCACGTCAAACTGTTTGGGTGCCCGCACCAGCTGCATCGCCCCATTGTCGGCATACATGTGGCTAAGGTCGACTTCCGGGTAGTCTGCATGCACCTTTGTCACAACTTCGCGCCACAGGATGCCACTTTCCATGACATTGGCTTTTTCCATCGAGCAGACTTTTTTACTGCGCCGCATCGCCAGCTCAAATGCTGAGCGCGCGGCCCTTTCGATTTCGGACTCTGTGTAGCGCTGGGTATTGATCCCGACGCGCTCGTTGCCTTCCTCAAAGATTCCCCGAGGTTCGCCAAAATATACACCGGACGTCAGCTCGCGCAGGATCATGATGTCCAACCCTGCCACTATATCGCGTTTCAGCGAGGAAAAATCCGCCAATGCGTCAAAACACTGCGCTGGACGCAAATTCGCATACAGATCCATTTCCTTTCGCAAGCGCAGCAATCCGCGCTCGGGTTTCACGCTGAAGTCTAAATCATCATATTTTGGACCGCCCACAGCGCCCAACAAAACAGCGTCGACCTCTTGCGCCTTGGCCATTGTGTCATCATGCAACGGCACACCATGCGCGTCATAGGCTGCACCGCCCACCAAGTCTTCGCTGACATCGAAGCTAAGTCCGCGATTGGTGCCGAACCAGTCGATGACACGACGCACTTGCGTCATGACTTCGGGGCCAATGCCGTCACCGGGCAGGATCAAAAGCGAAGGATTGGACATGGGATGCTCCGTCAAAAATTACCCTGTGCGGCTTAGGCCTGTTGTGTCCAAGCGTCAAGCAATGTGCAGGTTCTTTTGATGGCTATAGACGATGTTATGGCTTCGCGACATCCACCCAGATCAAGCGATGACGGCTTGCCGTGGCAGCCTGGTCACCGTGCGCTGTTCCTGGATCGGGCCAGTAAATGCCAGCATCACGAACCAGCCAAGTCTTATCGGGGAGCATGTAGCTTACGCGCATATTTTCCAAATCATCCCGGCGCCAATCGACGGTAATTTGATCCCCCAGGGGGTCTTGGGTTTTGGGGTTATTTAAGAGATCGCGGATCGCGCAACAGCGACCTTCGCCCCGCTTAGGATCCAAATTTGCGTGACCGGCGATGATCAGGTGATCCGGCGGCATGAATGGCAGAGTTTTGTCCAACAATTTGGTCCAAAACGCAGTTTCGTCGTGACTTCGTCGACCGTTGCGATCTTCGGGACCGTCAAACACAGGCGCAGTGGCGAAATAGGTTCCGATCCAGGCACGCCCTTGGCTGGGCGTCTCAACCGGGATTAGCCAATGTGCGGTGGTTGAGAGTGTCTTGATAAGCTCCAGACCCTTGGGGCTATCGGGATAGGGCAACAGCGCGTCCGGCAGGTCCGCCCACAACATCGCGGATGCATTTATGATTTCGGGAACAACAATTGGCCATCGGGATAGAATTGCAAGACCATCTGCACCTGTGAATCGTGCGAAGCCTTGGGCATCTTCTGCCTCGTGAAATCGGCCATTCCCGTTTAAATCCAGGCCAGTTGGGCGCCCCCGGTTTGGCTGGGCCGCAAACACGTGTGGCATTGCGTGGCCTGCTGTTTCCAACGCCTGGGAAAACGCTGTCAGGGCTGCATTATATTCGTCCCAGTCAAAGCTGGCCAGGACCACAATATCTGGTGCTACTTTTGAAATTACGTCCAATATCGCGATGATCTGAGGGTCTTCACCGCGCTGAATGTCGCGCAGCAAGAGGCCGGGGCCTTTGCGTGATAGTTCAGTATGATAGAAGGCCACGCGCAGGCTGGTGTCCGCTTGGGATTGAACGACGCTGATGATGCCGAATACACCGATCAAAGCACAAAAACGCGCTTTTGACGCCAAGCGGCGCAAATTTCGCAGGCAATATTCGAACAGACCGTCCATGACTGCGATGTTTATAGGAACAGTATGGAGAATTTCCTAAGTTCGTGCAGCATGGTGTTCGCGTCCCCAATAAACCGGGGACGCGCTGTGTTCAAAAGGAAAAACCTAGACCCAAGGCCGGGCTTGTGTGGCTTGTGCTTCAAAGCTGGCGATGCTGTCGGCTTTTTCCATGGTCAGGCCGATATCGTCCAAACCTTCGAGCAGGCAGTGCTTTTTGAAGCTGTCGACTTCAAAGGTGAACACCTCGCCGTCTGAAGACGTCACGGTTTGGGCCTGCAGATCAATGGTCATGCGGGCATTCGCGCCTTTTTCGGCATCTTTCATCAGCACATCCACAGCCTCTTTAGGAAGCGCGATGGGCAAGATGCCGTTCTTGAAGCAGTTGTTATAAAAGATGTCGGCAAAGCTGGTGGAAATCACGCAGCGGATGCCAAAATCTTTGATGGCCCAAGGGGCGTGCTCGCGCGAGGATCCGCAGCCGAAATTATCACCAGCGACCAAAATCTCGGCCTTGCGATAGGCATCGTTGTTCAGAACGAAATCAGGGTTTTCATTGCCTTGGCGGTCAAAGCGCATTTCGTCAAACAGGTTTGCGCCAAGCCCTGAGCGTTTGATCGTCTTCAGGAATTGTTTTGGGATGATCATATCGGTGTCGATATTCACCAGCGGCATAGGGGCCGCGATCCCAGTCAGCGTGTCAAATTTATCCATTACATCATCTCCCGCACATCGGTGAGTTTGCCTGTGATTGCCGCGGCCGCTGCCATGCCGGGGGACACCAGATGGGTGCGTCCTTTATAGCCCTGGCGGCCCTCAAAATTGCGGTTTGAAGTCGAGGCACAACGCTCGCCCTCGGCCAACTGATCAGGGTTCATCGCCAGGCACATAGAGCAGCCCGCAAGGCGCCATTCAAAGCCCGCGTCCTTAAAGATGTCGGCAAGCCCTTCTTCTTCGGCTTGCGCGCGGACCAATCCCGACCCTGGCACGACCATGGCGCGCAGACCGGATTTGACCTTTTTGCCCTTTAGAATTTCTGCGGCGGCGCGCAGATCTTCGATTCGGCCATTGGTACAGGAACCGATGAAGACCGTATCAATTTCGATATCACTCAGCGGTGTGCCGGGTTCAAGCCCCATGTAATCCAAAGAGCGTTGCGCCGCGTCGACTTTGCCGCCTTGGAAATCGCTGGCCGCAGGTACCGTGGCGGTGATGGGCAAAACATCCTCGGGCGAGGTGCCCCAGGTCACAACAGGTGCGATGTCTTCGCCTTTCAGCGTGATCACCATATCCCATGCCGCATCATCGTCGGAATAAAGCGTACGCCACCAAGCCTCTGCCGCTTCCCATTGCGCACCTTTCGGAGCATGGGGGCGGCCTTTGCAATATTCGAACGTTTTCTCATCCGGTGCAATCAAGCCCGCGCGCGCACCGCCCTCAATCGCCATGTTGCACACAGTCATGCGCCCTTCCATGGACAGATCGCGGATCGCTTCACCGCAATATTCAATGACATAGCCGGTGCCACCTGCTGTCCCAGTTTCACCAATTACAGACAGGGTAATGTCCTTGGCAGTGACGCCCGGGCGCAGCTTTCCGGTGATTTCCACTTTCATGTTCTTGGACTTTTTCTGGATCAGCGTTTGTGTGGCCAGAACATGTTCAACTTCGGATGTGCCAATGCCATGTGCCAAAGCGCCGAACGCGCCGTGCGTTGCAGTGTGGGAATCGCCGCAGACCACAGTCATCCCAGGCAAAGTCCAACCTTGTTCGGGGCCGACAATGTGCACAATCCCCTGACGTACATCGGACACCGGATAATAATGGATCCCGAAATCCTTGGCATTTTTGTCCAACGCGGCCACTTGAATGGCGCTGTCTTCCGTCATGTTTTTGGGATCATCGCGCCCAGCAGTCGTTGGGACGTTGTGGTCCGGCACAGCAATCGTCTTGTCAGGCGCATGAACGGGTCGTCCGGCTAAACGCAAACCTTCAAAGGCCTGCGGGCTGGTGACTTCATGCACCAAGTGGCGGTCGATATACAGAAGGCAGGTGCCATCTTCGGCTTCGTGCGCGATATGGGCATCCCAGATCTTGTCATAGAGTGTTTTGGGGGACATGTGGTCCTCTCCCTTAAAAATGTTGGTAAATTGTTGGGGGTGACGCAAAGCGTCATGCGCCGGACTATAACCGCGCGAGCACGTTCCGGGTTGAGCCGTGAAACCGTTCTGTCAGTCGAACCCGGTCTTTGATGTCTAAGATTGATGTCATGGCCTTTACGTATCGTGAATATGGTTGGTTTTCAAGAATTGTTGGACATGTTGAACGATCGATGTTGGCAGACCGAGCAGCGGTCGAAGTTAAGATCTAAGTGGACGCTGCTTGGTGTGGCTTGCCTTCTGATACGCGTTGCCGCATAGGCGGGGCGTCGATGTGTCTATTGCAGTGTTTGTTGAATTCTGTGGCGCGCAGGGCTATTGTTTATATGTGCCAGCATCGGGCGAGCGATGCGACCAGCATAGGGGGGCAGAGGTCTGTCATTTCACGCTGAAGCGGTTTTGGCCGCGCAGGATCGGGCCGGCGGCGGCGCATCCAAACCCATTGCCCCACAGGGTGATGCGAAAGACGTCGTTACAAGTGCAGCTTTGCTCGAGGCTATTTTGTCCTCGCTGGATGCAGATAAAGCAGAAGACGTCGTGACGATTGACCTGCGGGGCAAGTCCTCGATGGGGGACAATATGGTGATTTGTTCGGGTCGCTCATCGCGCCAGGTCAGTGCGATTGCAGAAAAGCTGTCGGATCGGATCAAGTCGCGCTTTGGACTGAGTGCGCGCACTGAGGGTAAAGAAACCGGCGATTGGGTTCTGATCGATACCGGCGACGTGATCGTGCATGTCTTTCGCCCCGAAGTGCGCGAGTTTTATCAGCTTGAGAAAATGTGGATGCCAGGCGCTGAAACTACAGCCTGATACTGGGGTTTGGCGGACGATGTTGTAACGCATGACCCGGGTTCATCTGATTGCGATGGGGCGCCAGAAATCTGGTCCTGAGGCCTCGATGGTTCTGGACTATTTAAAGCGCTTTGACAAAGTGGGCCGGAGCCTTGGGTTGGGCCCCATTGCGTTGCGTGAAATCGACGACCGCAAAGGTGGCGGTATGGCAGCGGAGGCGGTGCTGTTGCGTAAGGCCATCCCGGACAATGCTGTTTTATGTGTGTTGGATGAGCGTGGGCAGATTGAAACGTCACCCAAATTTGCAGCAAGATTGGGCGCTTGGCGGGACCAGGGGCGAGGCGATATTGCTTTCGTGATTGGTGGGGCAGATGGTTTAGACCCAGCGCTTCGTGCGCAAGCGGATCATGTGGTGAGTTTAGGAAAGATGGTGTGGCCGCATATGTTGGTGCGTGTGATGCTGGCAGAACAGCTGTACCGTGCGGCGTCAATTATGGCGGGGACGCCTTATCATCGTCTTTAAGGTATCGGCGTGTTTACAGCACCCGGCTTTAAACCTGCGGCATCCTGTCGGTCACATGTTCGAAAATCGCAAAGCGTGGCTGCGCATTTGTTTCCGACGGCCCAAGGCTCACGGCGGGATGCTTTGAAGCGATTTCGATTGCGCTGAAACGCCTAACGTTGCCCGAAATCAAATATTTCAACGTATTGGACGCTACAACATCACCCGGCCTTTAACTTGAGGGACCCTGTATCGTAAATGCGCCGAGAACACGTAGCGTGGCAGGGCATTTGTTTTCCAAGCTTTAGGCAGGGTATTGTAGGGTTTGTTGACGTTCAGGATTCCCGTTTGACCTGACTTTTGAGTCAATGTTCCAAACACTGGAGATCAACCTTGAGCTGATGCGTATCGACCGATGCCAAGTCGGCGATTGTCGAACCTTTTTGCCTTAGTACTTCAAGGCACCCCGGCCAGACGGGGCGCGATCCCCGTCTTATCATGGAAGCTGTTCTTTGAATTGTCTGGACGGGCAATTGATGGGGAATGGCGCTTGCTTTCTATGGCATGTTCAAAAGCTTAGCGTGAGGCTAAGATTCTGAGTACGCAATGACCCCCTGTCGTGCATTTTCAATGCACTGCCGGGCAGTAGAAGGTTTCATCGTCAAAGTCGAACGCTTCGGTCAGGGCGCAAAAGGGGGACCCTGCGCTAGGCCGTAGGGCGTTCGCGTGACGGGATCACAACCAAGATATTGGCGCTGACGGACGCACTGGGGAACCTTGTCGATTTTCGTCTTATGCCCGGACAGGCTCATGATCTGCGTGCAGTGCCAAATCTTAGTGCAAATCTTGAGGCTGATCATATGTTGGCTGATCGCGCATTTGACGCTGACTGGTTGTGAATGGCGCTGACAGAAAGAGGTATTACCCTTGTTATCCCACCAAAAACCCAACTGCAGGCTCCCAGCGTCCTCCGAAAAGGAGATTTATAAACGGAAGCACTTGATCGGACATTACTTTTGACCTGCGCCCCGAGGCTCCCTCATTTATGTCGAGAGTTTGCGGGTGAGGTTGTCATATTCTTCGTCGCCAGTTTGGGCAAGCACGTCGTGCGCGGAGCCCTCAAATTGCTTAAGCGCTCGACCATTGTCGGCAGTGGTTTGCAAAGCAAACCATGAGAGGGCGCTTCAGCGGGTGTTTGGTTTTCCAGTGATGAGTGCGGTCTGACGTGATTGTAATCGTACGGTTATCCCCCCTAAAATTAGTGGTGTTCAAGAGTAGAATTTTCTCGGCAAGATATCTGAGGAGATTTACGATGAAGAACGGACGATATAGCGACGCGCAGATCATGGCGGTGTTGAAGCAGGCAGAGGGTGGTGTACCCGTCTCGGAGCTTTGCCGCGAGCATGGCATGAGCAGTGCAAGTTTTTACAAGTGGCGGGCCAAGTTTGGCGGCATGGATGCGTCGATGATTTCTGAGATGAAGGATATGGCGGAAGAGAACCGTCGCCTGAAGCGCATGTATGCTGAGATGAGTATGCAAAATGACCTGCTGAAGGAAGCCTTGGGAAAAAAGCGCTAAGGCCGTCTCGAAGGCGAGAGATGGCCATGAATGCAGTCGCACAACGCGGGGTCAGCATCGCGCTAGCCTGCCGCACCTTTCAGATCAGCGAGACGTGCTATCGTTACAGTCCGATTTTGAGTGATGAGAACGAGGAGATTGCAGATTGGCTGGAACGGTTGACGGCCAATA
>JBGCEM010000197.1:0-37932 GCA_045106335.1 Paracoccaceae bacterium
CTTCATCCACCAACGCGACGACACGTTCCCGAATATCCAGTGATAGTGATTTGCCCATGATCCACCTCCAAATATGGTGAATCACAAAACCAACCTCGTGGGAATCCCATCGATTCAGATTTCAGGGACGACGCTCTAGGGATCCATTTAGCGCCTGTCGCTTTGCGAGTTTACCTAAGCCATCGCACATCGCTTTTCGCGTTCGAGCAAATCGAGAGGCAGTGAAAACGTGGTTCTCGTTTTACTTGAAACGCTTTGAAATACACAACAAAGGCCCCACAGTGTGATGGGGCCTTTTTCGTTCTTGCCAACTGGTTTAGCGGTTTTCGATATCCGTATAGTCCCGGGCTGTGTCGCCCAAATACAGCTGACGTGGACGCCCAATTTTCATTGATGGGTCTTCAAGCTGTTCTTTCCACTGGGAAATCCAACCGACAGTCCGGCTAAGGGCAAAAATCGGCGTGAACATCGCTGTTGGGAAGCCCATCGCTTCTAAAATAATGCCGGAATAGAAATCCACATTCGGGAACAGCTTCTTTTCCGCGAAATAAGGGTCTTCCAGTGCTTGTTTCTCCAACGCTTTGGCGACTTGCAGCTTGGGGTTGTTTTCAACGCCCAAAAGCTCAAGCACCTCGTCTGCGGATTCTTTCATCACAGTCGCGCGGGGATCGAAATTTTTGTAAACCCGGTGCCCAAAGCCCATCAAACGGAACGGGTCTTCTTTGTCCTTGGCGCGCGCGATGAATTCTGGAATGCGATCGACGGTGCCGATTTCTTCTAGCATTTCCAGGCAGGCTTGGTTGGCGCCACCATGGGCAGGTCCCCACAAACACGCGATCCCAGCTGCGATACAGGCGAATGGGTTCGCCCCCGACGACGACGCCAGTCGCACAGTTGAGGTCGACGCGTTTTGTTCGTGATCCGCATGCAGCGTAAAGATCCGGTCCATAGCGCGGCTGAGGATCGGATTGACCTCATAATCCTCGGCAGGGACGGCAAAACACATGCGCAGGAAGTTCGACGCATAATCATTGTCGTTGCGCGGATAAACAAACGGTTGGCCGATGGAATATTTATAGGCCCAGGCCGCAATGGTCGGCATTTTGGCAATCAACCGGTGCGAGGCAATTTCACGTTGTCGCTCATCCGTTGGGTCGGTGCTGTCATGATAAAACGCAGACATCGCGCCCACGACACCCACCATAATCGCCATCGGGTGCGCATCGCGGCGGAACCCGCGGAAGAAATTCACCATCTGCTCATGCAACATCGTGTGATGGGTGATGCTGGTTTCGAACTCTTCAAGCTGCTGTGCCGACGGCAATTCGCCGTAAAGCATCAAGTAGCAAACCTCTAAATAGTGCGACTTTTCCGCCAATTGATCGATCGGATAGCCCCGGTGCAGCAACTCGCCCTTGCCGCCATCGATAAACGTGATCGTGCTGTCGCACGACGCCGTTGAGGTAAAGCCCGGATCATAGGTAAACACGCCTGACTGCCCATAAAGGGACCGAATATCAATGACATCGGGACCCGCAGTGGGGGAGTGGATTGGCAATTCGTAGCTTTTGTCGCCAATTGTCAGCGTTGCGTGTTTAGGGGCATCAGTCATGCATATTCCTTCCTTCTGGCCGGGGCCAGGTGTTGCGCGCGTGGGTCAGGCTCTAATGGACGTAGGTTACGGTGCAGTTAAACCGACCAAAGTCAATCAGGCCTGCTGGGCAACATCGTCGATCCGAGCCAGGGATTCATCGCGTCCCAAGACCAGCATCATATCATAGACCGAAGGTGTGGCGGCGCGTCCGGCAAGGGCAGCACGCAATGGTCCTGCCAGCTTTCCAAACTTAGTCCCATGCGCATCGGCAAAGGCCCCAAGTGCTGCCTCAAGTTCGGATCGTTCCCATGTAACGCTTTGCAGATGCGGCGTCAATTGCGACAGTATACCAAGGGATACTGAATCAAGCGCCTTGGCCGCTTTTGCATCTGGTGTGATCGGGCGACTGGCCAAGACAAACTCTGCCTTTTCAAGCACTTCAAAGAAGGTCTTGGCCCGTTCTTTCAGATGCGGCATCGCTGCGGTCAGGCCGGTTTTTTGTGTCTCGGATAACCCCGGTTGATCCGTTACAGCCAGAAACGCTTCCAATTCTTGCCGCAATGCAGCGTCTGGCGTGGCAGCGATGTGCTGGCCCGACAGATTTTCCAGCTTTTTCAGATCGAACCGGGCCGGGCTTTTGCCGATCCCGCCAAAGTCGAACCAGTCCTGCGCCTCGGCATCTGTAAAGAATTCCGCGTCCCCATGCGCCCAGCCCAGACGGGCCAAATAATTGCGCATACCGGCGGATGAATAGCCCATTGCTTGATATTCTTGCGCGCCCAAAGCCCCGTGGCGCTTGGATAATTTCTTGCCATCCGGCCCGTGGATCAGCGGAATATGCGCCCAAACGGGCACGTCCCAGCCCATCGCCTCATAGACAATCTGTTGGCGCGCCGCATTGGTCAGGTGATCATCGCCACGAATAACATGGGTCACGCCCATATCATGGTCATCGACCACAACCGCCAGCATATAAACCGGGGTGCCGTCTGAACGCAGCAGGATCATGTCGTCCAGCTGGTCATTGCCGATCTTTACATCGCCCTGCACCTGGTCGCGGATAATTGACGTGCCGTCCTGCGGGGATTTGATGCGGATGGCAAAAGGCGCATCGGGGTGCTCGGCTGGATCTGCATCACGCCAGGGTGAGCGAAAAAGGGTCGAGGCCCCCTTGGCGCGTGCGGAATCGCGGAAGGCTGCGATTTCGTCTTGGGTGGAAAAGCACTTATAGGCATGCCCACTTCCCAACAGCGCGTGCGCGACTTCGGCATGGCGCGCGGCTTGCTCAAACTGCGACACCGGTGCGTCGTCATAGTCCAACCCCAACCAAGCCATCCCATCCAGAATCGCTTGCGTTGCTTCAGGGGTCGAGCGCGCGCGGTCCGTATCTTCGATCCGCAGCAGGAATTTGCCCCCGCGCCCCCTTGCATATAGCCAATTGAACAGCGCCGTGCGGGCCGTGCCGATATGCATATAGCCAGTGGGGGACGGAGCGATGCGGGTCACAACGGACATGGGCAATTTCAACCTTTATTAACCAAGAGTGGGGCATGATGCAGAGCAGATTTGGCGTCTTCCTAGCCAGTACAAATGAGGTGAGCAAGGCAGATGCGCCCATGGCAATGGCCTCTGATGCAATTGCAGGCGCAGCAAGGCGCGCTGTTCCCTTGGCTGCCTGTGGGCGTCGGGATCGGCATCGCGCTGTTTTTCAACCAAAAAACCGAACCCAGTGTGACCGTGCTGTGGGGCGTTGCGGCTTGCGTTTTGGCGCTAACGGTGCTGTGGTTTTTGACGCGCCACAAACTGATTGCCATTCTGTTTTGCGCATTTGCGAGTGTGGCAAGCGGCTTTGTCCTGGCAGGTTGGCGCGCGCATGATGTGGCCGCCCCGGTGCTGGGCTGGCGGTATTATGGTCCGATTGAGGGGCGCGTTGTGGGGTTGGACCGCTCAAGCTCGGATTCTGTTCGGGTGACCTTGGACCGCGTGCGGTTGTCGCGACTCTCGCCCGAGCGCACGCCTGGAAAAATCCGCATTTCATTACATGGTGATGCAGCGATTGGGCCGCCGCCAACGCCTGGCGCGCGGGTCATGACGACTGGCCATCTGTCGCCCCCGGGAGGCCCTGTCGAGCCAGGAGGTTTCGATTTTCAGCGCCACAGTTGGTTCAAAGGTATGGGCGCGATTGGCTATACCCGCATTCCGCTTTTGGGGGCCGGGGTCGGGCAGGGAATGGGGCATGCGTCGGCCTCTGACTTTGCCATTGTCGTGTTCAAAATCCGCATGGCGGTTTCGCGCTATGTGATCGCGCAATTGCCTGGCGATGTGGGAGGATTTGCTGCGGCTGTCACGTCGGGGGATCGCAGTGGCATGACGCAAAAAGCGCTGCAAGATCTGCGCGCCAGCAACCTGGCCCATCTTTTGGCGATCTCGGGGCTGCATATGGGCCTGCTGACGGGATTCGTGTTCAGTTTCTTGCGCATCGCTTTTGCATTGATCCCGTGGGTCGCGTTGCATTGGCCCACGCGTCGGCTGGCGGCACTTGGCGCATTGATCGCTGGGGCGGGATATTTGTCGCTTTCTGGTGGCAATGTCGCGACGGAACGCGCGTTTATTATGGCCGCCGTCGCCTTGCTGGCTGTGATGCTGAATCGGCGCGCGATTTCTTTGCGATCGGTTGCGATTGCGGCCCTTGTGGTGTTGTTTTTGCGCCCCGAAGCGATGCTGGGCCCGGGGTTTCAGATGTCCTTTGCTGCAACCATAGGCCTGGTCGCTGCCTTCAACGCGATCCGAGACGCCCCCTGGCGCATGCCCAAATGGATCCAACCGGTCTCGGCAGTGTTCTTGTCTTCGGGAATCGCGGGGCTTGCCACTGCGCCCTATGCCGCGGCGCATTTCAACGCCTATGCGCATTACGGGCTGTTGGCCAATGTGATTAGCGTCCCGGTGATGGGTCTATTGGTGGTGCCTGCTGCAGTGATCGCCCTGTGCGTCGCACCCTTGGGGTTGGCGCCTGTTGCGTTGACTGTGATGGGCTGGGGATTGGCTTGGATCTTGGAAGTCGCAGCGTTCACCGCCGCGTTGCCCGGCGCGCGCAGCTTCGTTCCGGGGCCGGATGCGACCGTTTTGCCGATCCTGACCTTGGGCGCGTTGTTCGTTATTTTCTGGCAGGGGCGGGGGCGGTTTCTTGGGGTCGTCCCCGTGCTGATGGCCTTTGCTTTATGGATCAACAGCACCCGCCCCGACGTTCTGATCGCGGGCAATGGTGGGCTTGTGGGGGTGATGACGGACTCTGGCCGCGCGCTGAGCAAAGCCCGGGGCGGCAGTTTCGCCGCACGCAATTGGTTGGAAAATGACGGGGACGCGATTGCGCAGGATCTGGCCTTTGCGCGCTGGTCGGACGCTTGGCCCGATCAGGTGAAACCGGCCCAGATCGCGGATCTGGATGTATTAAACATTGTGCACATCACGGGCAAACGCGCAGCGGCGAACCCGCCGGGGTGCAGCGATGGCATTCTGGTCACCAACACTGAATTGTCGCGCAACCCCGGCCCGTGCCAAGTGTTCGACCCGGATGCGCTGGAACACACGGGCTCTGTCGCGCTGCACTTTGAAGACGGGGGAGGGGTCCATATCACAACCGCCCGCGACGTGGCCGGCGATCGGATGTGGTCTGGCTGGCCGAAACGTCGGCGATCAGTAAGTGCGGATTAGCCCGACCAGCTTGCCTTGAACTTTAACATGGCCCACAGGCAAAACCCGGGTTTTATACGCCGCATTGGCGGGTTCTAACGCAATCGAATTGCCCTGTTTCTGGTAGTATTTCAGCGTCGCTTCGTGATCCTCGACCAAGGCCACAACGATATCGCCATTGTTTACGGATGCAGTTTCACGGATCACGACGACATCCCCGTCATTGATCCCGGCCTCAATCATCGAATCCCCTTGGACTTCAAGGGCATAATGCGACCCACCATTGGACAGCATCATGCCGGGCACTGCGACTTGGGCACTGGCTTCACTGATCGCTTCAATCGGCACACCGGCGGCGATTTTTCCCATGATCGGAAGGCTTTGCACATGGGCGCGGTCCACATCCATCGCCGCAGGAGGGGGCGGTGCGTCGGGGCGATCCCCGTCAATCACACGCGGTGTAAATCCGCCCGATCCGCCCAGACTTTCCGGCAGCTTCACGATTTCAATCGCGCGGGCACGATGGGCAAGACGGCGGATAAAGCCGCGCTCTTCCAAAGCGGTAATCAGGCGGTGAATGCCCGACTTTGAGCGCAGATCCAGCGCCTCTTTCATCTCATCAAAACTTGGTGGCACCCCATCACGCTTCATGCGTGTGTGAATGAAGCCTAATAAATCCAATTGTTTCTTGGTTAGCATGCGCGTGCCCTCCCAGGTCTGTATTTGGGTTTTGTTCTACGCTTGTTCTTGTTTTGTGTCAACTTTTGTTAAAGTGTTATGGGTAATGAAATCAAAACACAGTTAAATAAGGATGAATTCTAATACTTCACCGGCTTGCCGGGCCGGATCATGGGGGGGGCGCACACACAGCGCGTTGGATTGCGACAGAACGTTAAGCAATGCACTGTCTTGGCGCTCAAAAACATGGGCACCCGCGTTGTCCAAGTGCGCGCGCATATAGTGTTCGCGGGGCCCATTGGCTGGAATATCATGGGCCAAACTGCGGGTAATCCGGGTGGCTGCCTTTGCAGGCTGACCCAGCATGACGCGGATCATTGGCAGGATGAAAATCGTCCCACACACCATCGCCGAGACCGGATTTCCGGGCAGTCCCACCATCGCAGTTTCGCCCAAGCGCCCCGCCATCAGGGGTTTGCCAGGGCGCATGGCGATTTTGTAAAAGCTTTGATCCATGCCCAGATCCGCGGCGACAGGGGCGACCAGGTCATGATCGCCCACGGACGCGCCGCCAATCGTCACAATCAAATCTGCGCTTTGCGCCATTTGGAAGGCCGTGCGCAGGCTGTTGGCATCATCGCGTGCAATCGGCAGCAAGCGCGGTTCGGCCCCGTTGGCTTCTAACAATGCGGCCAGTCCGTAGCTATTTGAGGCGATGATTTGATCAACGCCAGGATCTTCGCCCGGTTGCACAAGTTCATCCCCCGTCGGGATTAGCGCTACGACAGGTTTGCGCCGTACGTTGATCTGCCCGTGGTTCATCGCTGCCAAAAGGGCAATGTCATTGGGGCGCAGGGCATGGGCGGGGGCAAAGGGATCGCCCGCGCTGAAATCAGCCCCAGCGGGGCGAATATTGTCCTTGTGAAAGTCAGTTTCTGTCAGGGTGATCAGATCGCCACTGCGACTGGTATCTTCCTGAATAACAACGAAATCAGCACCCTCAGGGACGGGGGCGCCGGTAAAAATCCGCACCGCTTGGCCTGCGCGCACGATGCCTTTGAACCCATGCCCCGCCGCCGCTTCGCCGATGACTTTGAACTGCGCATGTTGCTGAGCTTCAACCGATTTTATCGCGTAGCCATCCATGGAGGACGCGGCAAAAGGCGGCTGGGTGCGCTGTGCTTGAACAGGCTCGGCCAGAAAACGCCCGGCGGCGTGACGAAGAAGCACACTTTCGTTGCCCAAGGGTTCAACCAATGCAAAAAGATGATCGAGCGCTTGCGTGACCGAGATCATAAGGCCTGATACCGGCCGGATTTTCCGCCGTCTTTCAGCACAACGTGAATGCCGCCGATTTCCATCGCGCGGTCAACGGCTTTGACCATATCATAGACCGTTAACGCGGCCACAGATACCGCGCTCAGCGCTTCCATTTCGACGCCTGTCTGGCCGGTGGTTTTGACCGTTGCGCGCAATCGCAGGCCGGGCAGATCGGTATCGGGTTCAATATCAATCGCGACTTTGGCAATGGGCAAGGGATGGCACAGCGGGATCAGATCGGCGGTTTTCTTGGCGGCCATGATCCCGGCAAGACGCGCGACCCCGGGCACGTCGCCCTTTTTGGCATGGCCATCTTCGATCATCGCCAAGGTGGCAGGCTCCATCCGGATCCACGCGGCGGCAACAGCAATGCGATCGGTCACATCCTTGTCCGATACATCCACCATATGCGCCTGGCCTTGGTCATCAAAATGCGTCAGCGCCATCGTCTATATACCGCCCGCGGCAGTGAGCGGATTGGCCAGCAAACTGCGCGTCGCCTGTTCCACATTGTCTTGACGCATCAGGCTTTCGCCGATCAAGAAGATGCGCGCGCCATACATCGCCATATCCGCCAGATCTGCGGGGGTGCTCAGTCCGCTTTCAGACACCAAAATTCGGTCCATCGGGGCAATGCGCGACAGCGTCCGCGTCGTGTCCAGCGTGGTGTCAAAGGTTTTGAGGTTGCGGTTGTTGATTCCGATCAGCGGGCTTTTCAGCTGGCTGGCGCGCTGCAATTCGGCCTCGTCATGGACCTCAAGCAAGCAATCCATGCTCCATTGGGTCGCGCAAGCTTCCAATTCGGCGGCTTGGGCGTCGCTGACCGAGGCCAAGATGATCAAAATGCAATCCGCCCCCAACGCGCGGGCCTCGGCGACCTGATAGGGGTCATACATGAAATCTTTGCGCAGCGCGGGCAATTCGCAAGCGGCGCGTGCGGCGGTCAGGTAGGATTTATCCCCCTGAAAGCTGGGCGTGTCGGTCAAGACAGATAAACAACTTGCCCCCCCGGCTTGATAGGCCGCAGCCAGTCCTGCGGGGTCAAAGTCTTCGCGGATCAAGCCTTTGGAGGGGCTCGCTTTTTTGATTTCTGCGATCAAGCCATAGCCTTCGCGCGACGCACTTGTTAGCGCATCGACAAAGGGGCGCACAGGTGCTGCGGCACGGGCTTCGGCCTCGACATCGGCCATAGATTTCGCCTGCTTGTCTGCGGCAATCTCGTCCAGCTTGTAGGCTTTGATTTTGTCCAGAATCGTGTCGCTCATATGCGGTGCGCCCAGTTAATTGGTGTGTCTTGTCTGTCCATAAGCCACCGGTTCACGGTTGAAAATGGGCGGCTGCCGAAAAATCCGCGATAAGCTGACAGGGGCGAGGGATGTGGCGCTTTTAGGATCAGATGATCCGGGTGGGTCAAGTGCGCGCTGTAGCTTTGCGCGTCTTTGCCCCAAAGCACGAACGCATGCGGGCCCGTGTTGAGGCGGTCCAGCACCTGACGTGTCAGCCTTTCCCAGCCCAGTTTGCGATGCCCGCCCGCAACGCCCGCAGGCGTGGTCAGCACGGTGTTGAGCAGCAAAACCCCTTGATCGGCCCAGAACCCAAGATCTGCATCCCAGGGCGCGGTGCCGATATCGTTCTGTAATTCTTTGAAAATATTGGCCAGGGATTTGGGCAAAGGCGTTGTGTCTTTGTGGGCAGAGAAGGCCAAGCCATGGGCGTGTCCGGGCGTGGGGTAGGGGTCTTGGCCCAAAATCACGACCCGTGTTGCGGTCGGTGGGCAGCGTTCCAGGGCTGCAAAGATTTGATCCGGTTGGGGCAGCGTTTCGCGCCAATCTTCGGCAATTTCGCGCCAAAGTTGTGGTAGATCGTGATCAAAGAATGGCAATTCGCGCCAATCCCCAAGGCGTGACAGGTCGGGCGTCATGTGGCGCGGGATGTGATATCGGCCACGGCTGTGATCTTGTCGCGCGCCGCACCGCTGTCGATGCTGGCGGCGGCCATCTCAACACCTGCGCGCAAATCTGGCGCGGCATTTGCGACCACCAAAGCCGCTGAGGCGTTCAGCAATACAGCATCACGATAGGCCGACGGCGCGCCGCTTAACAAATCGCGAAACGCCCCGGCGTTCTCTTCGGGTGTGCCGCCAACAATGGCACTGAAGGGGTGGACGGGCAATCCGGCCTCTTCAGGATGAAGCTCAAGGTCAGCGATGTCGCCGTCCTGCCTGAGCGCTGCGACCCAAGACACGCCAGTGATTGTCAACTCGTCCGTGCCATCCGAACCATGTACCAGCCAGGCGGCTTCGGATCCCAAATCGCGCAGGGTTTCGGCCATGGGACGGATCAGATCGCGCGAAAACGCGCCGGTCAGCTGGCGTTTGACCCCAGCAGGATTTGTCAGGGGGCCAAGAATATTAAAGATCGTGCGCGTGCCCAGTTCAGCACGCGTCGGCATCACATGGGCAATGGCAGGGTGGTGCATTGGGGCCATCATAAAGCCAATTCCGGCGGTGTTCAGGGCCTCTTCGACAATGTTTGGGCCGACCATCACGTTGATGCCCATCTGGGTCAACGCATCTGCGGCACCGGATTTTGAGCTAAGATTGCGGTTGCCGTGTTTGGCCACTGGCACGCCAGCCCCAGCCACGACAAAGGCCGTCGCGGTCGAGATATTCAGCGTGCCTTTGCCGTCACCCCCGGTGCCGACAATGTCCATCGCCCCGTCTGGGGCTTTTACGGCGTTGCATTTTGCACGCATCACGGCGGCGGCTGCGGCGTATTCATCCACCGTTTCGCCGCGCGTGCGCAGCGCCATCAACAGACCGCCAATTTGGGACGGGGTCGCCTCGCCTTCAAACAAGATGCCAAAGGCGGTTTCGGCCTGCGCCCGGGACAGCGGCCCGTTGGCAGCCGCATCGATCAGGGGTTTTAACGCGTCACTCATGCGGAAACTCTCACAGTTTTCAGGAAATTGCCCAACATATGATGCCCATGTTCCGAGCGGATGGATTCTGGGTGAAATTGGACGCCGTGGATGGGAAGTGTCTTGTGCTGCAGCCCCATAATGGTGCCGTCGCTCAACTGGGCGGTGACTGTTAAACAGTCGGGCAGGGTGGCGCGGTCCACCACCAAGGAATGATAGCGCGTGGCCGGAAAGGGACTGGGCACGCCTTCAAACAGACCTTGGCCGGTGTGCTGCATTTGGCCCAATTTGCCGTGTACGATATCGCTATGACGCACGACCTTCCCCCCAAAGACCTGCCCAATGGTTTGATGGCCTAAACATACCCCCATCAGCGGAATGCCTTCCTGCGCGGCGGCTTGTGTCAAATCCAGGCAAATACCCGCTTGATCTGGTGTGGCAGGTCCCGGTGAGAGTAAAATGGCCGAAGGTTGCAGCGCAAGCGCTTGATCTACCGACACAGCATCATTGCGCCGCACGTCGATTTCCGCACCCAAAGAGCCGAGGTAATGCACCAAGTTATAGGTGAAACTGTCGTAATTATCAATCAGCAGCAGCATTTCATGCACCTGGCGCTTGTGTAGACTGGTCAGACCGGTCCGGCACGGGTTATAGATGCGACGTACATGTTCAGGCCAAAGCGCAGGCGTCAAGAGGTTCAGAGCGTGGATCGGGATTTTGGTACGGTACCGAGGGACAGATTGGGCTTAAGATCAATAGGTCAAGCCGGTCGCACAGCAGGAGGTCGTGATGATATCACGTGCTTTTATACGGGGAATTTTGGCGGGGGGCGCTGTGTCTGCGGTCTCGGCCGTCGTGATGTCTTTAAGTGCGGAGCAACCGAAGGGGCCGGATGTTGTTGCGCAAGCGCCCACGCAAGGCGCACCCGATGGGGCTGATGTCGGTTCAGAAGCGGGACGCCCTAAGACGCAAACTTCGACGCTGACCCGCTCTGGTTCGGCCCCTGCGCTGGCCGAGGCTGCTGCTGATGCGGCCGGGTCGCAACCTGTGGAAGTTGATGCGGCCGCAGCCCCAGCGCCGGATATGGCGACGGCGCAGACCCAAGCACCATCCCCCGAACGCATGGCGCGCGACGCTGAGACTTTGGACTTGCCCGCCCAGCCCTTGGATCCGGTCATCCCAGCTTTGCCTCCGGCCTTGTCAGAGCGCCCTGAAATTGACCAAGTTGCGGATTTGCTGGATAGTGGTGCGGGCCCTGCGCCGGGTCAGCCTGTGGAAATCGAAGCTGTCACTGCGCGATTGGGGTCCCCGAATGTCGACAGTGCTGCGCCCAAGATCCCCGGACCGGACAGCGACATCGCAATTGCTGCACAGGTGTTTGATGCCCCACAATTGCAAATTACAGCCGCGCGGCCTTCGGATTTTGTTACGCAAAGTCCGGCCCGCCCAGATGCAAGCCCTGTGATCAGCGCACCGCAAACCGTCGACACCGCGCCTTTTCAACCCGTCGATGTGCCCAGAACCCGTGTGGATCGTACGGTGCGCCAAACGCCAAACGCCACAGCGGCGGATTTAGCGGCACCACCCAAAGCGAATGCGCCCGACCCGCAAGTGGCTCAAGCGGCGATAACGCCAGTGCGTCGCCCCCCAGTCAATCGGCCCAGCTTTGCGGCGCAACAGCCCGAATTTCAATCGACGCAGTCCACGCGACCCGTGATCGGACGTCCGGCGACAAGCATTTTGGATCGTAACGCCAAAACCGCTGCCGACACAGCTTCTGCTGCAGCAGATCGCGACGCCAATACACCAACGCAAGCTGCGCAAAACACAGGCCTGACCCCGTCGGGCAAAGTGCCAGCCCTGAAAGCTTACGCAGAGCCGTTTGAAAACCCTGATGAGCGGCCCTTAATGTCGATTGTCTTGATGGATATTGGGTTGTCTTTAACAGACGGACCCATTGGGCTGGCGGCTTTGGGCAGCTTTCCCTATCCCATCACCTTTGCAGTGGATGCGGAAAGCCCGGATGCGGCGGATCGGGCTGCGCTGTATCGCGCGCAAGGATTTGAAGTCATGGCCAAGGTGGATCTGCCAGAAAACCTGACGGCTGCGGATACAGAAGTGGCTTTGGGGGCCGCGTTTGATGCCATTCCTGAAGCCGTAGCGGTGATGGAGGGCACAAAAGCGGGCCTGCAAGGATCGCGCGAAATCACCCAGCAAGTCGCTAAGATTTTGACAGACACGGGTCATGGGATTGTGTGGCAACCCAAGGGGTTGGATACGGCGCAGAAATTCGCGGCGCGCGATGGGGTGGCTTCGGTGACTGTGTTTCGTGACTTTGATGCCAAAGGACAAACACCCGTGGTGATCCGTCGGTTCTTGGATCAAGCGGCTTTCCGTGCACGCCAGTTGGGTGGTGTTGTGATGGTGGGACGGGTGCGCCCCGAAACGATCTCGGCGCTGTTGTTATGGGGTTTGCAGGACCGGGTGAACCAAGTGGCCGTGGCACCGGTGTCTGCTGCGTTGTCGCAAGGCAAACAATAGTCACCCGAGCGGTTTGGGATAGATGTAAATCGCCTTATGTCGGCGCAAAACGCTATCACGACATCTATGAGACCCCATGCGGGGCCAATGGCGCGTGTGACGGCTATTCGTGGTGCTGCCAAGTTGACGTGGAATAGGCGGGCAAGAGCGTCTTGCGTTAATACGTTTTGACCCGCATCGGTCGTAAAAATCGTGCGGAAGTAGACTAGATCTGCCAGATTCAAAAGGTCTCAAGCACAGCGAACACAGCGGCCTTCGTTTCTGCCAAAATCCCGCAACCCATTGATTCGATGGAATATGGCAGCTTTGTGTTCGAAATAGAGACAATTTGCGGCGCTTGATCCCATTGGGTGTGAAATTCGCGTTATTGGTGTGTGTATTATTGCAACAGTCACTTTTGTTGAGGCGCTTTGCGCAAAGACCGCGGCCAATTCTGTGGATAACCTGCCCGCAAGGTCTGTGGATAAAATATCCTTTAAAAATATAGGAAAAATGAAACTTCATCCGTTCGAAGGGTCTGTCAAAAAACCGACCACGCCCCGTGATGATCCCGTGATCTAACGCAAACTTGTTGTTTTGTGGACGTTTTTCGCTTCTCCCCAAAGATGAAGAAATGTAAAACGCAAGAGCCTGGGGTTCTGGGCGGTGTTATGGCCATGGGGGCGGCCGCACGTAAGCGCATGAAGATGCGGGAATGTGTGCAGCCGTTGTGTGTGCTGCGGAAGCGATTGTTAACGGGTTGTTCAACCTAAAATAGCAATCCTTACGATTCCTTAATCTTTCTTGAATAGCTGGTGCGGTGGGTAGTGGGCTAACGAATGCCGTTCTGAAGTCTTGCGTGTAGTGAAGTGCGCGACGTGTGTGACGTGCTGGTTTAGGAGTTTGGGATGACCAATTTCAGTGATCAAGATGTGTCTAATCTTGTCGGTTTGTGGGATTTTACGACCGGTCATGAATATGCAGACACCGGGCTGGACGATGGGATCGCTCAAAACGGATTTACCGGCGGTGGCGTGCATTTTTCGAACGGCCAGCTTGTTACAGACGGCAAATGCGCCTTCTTTAGTACACATGGCAACGACGCGCCCTTCGATTTGGACTCTGGCACCTTAGAGGTTCAGTTCACACAAAGCGCGCATGATGGGCACACGTCGCAATCCATTGTTAATCGTGGCGAAATGGCAGATGTCAGCAGCGAGGGATACTTTTCGATACAAGTAACCGGCGGCGGGCGGGTCCAGGTTATTCACTGTAATCCCGGTGTTGACTCGTTTTTGCAAACGGATGCGAATTTTTTCGAACCAGGCGATACGGTCAAAATCACTTACGTGTGGGATGACGAGTCCGGCGCAACTTTGCTGGCGGAAAATACAACAACTGGCGAGACACAGACGCTGACGTCGACGGTTCAAGGGCTGTCGATGGATATCGGCGACAATGACGACGAAAACTTTACCTTTGGTGCGCGCGAATACGATGACGGGTGCAATGATCAGTTCTTTGAGGGGGCGATCGACTACGTTGCAATTTATGACGCGGATATGCTTGGTGGATCTGCTTCGGGAAATGGCGATGGGGTCGTGTCTGGGACCGTCGGCGCGGATGTTATTGACGCAGGCTATGTGGGTGACGACGAAGGGGACCGGATCGACGCCGGGGATGCGCTGCTTCCAGGTGAGACGGACAATGATGATATTGTTTTAGCCGGGGCGGGAAATGATACGATAATTGCGGGCGATGGCGATGACGAGGTTCTTGCCGGAACTGGTGATGACAGTGTGTTGGGGCAAGACGGCGACGACAGCATCCAAGGTGGATTTGGCGATGACACGTTGTCGGGCGGCGAGGGCAGTGACACACTGATTGGCGGCGTTGACTCAGCTACGCAAACGCTTGATTTTGAAGATCTTCAGGCGGGCGACATTGTTTCAAGCCAGTTTGCCGACCAAGGCGTTAAAATTTGGAGCTGGTACGAATCCAACCCTGTCATGGTGTTCGATACGAACAACCCGACTGGGGGCGATCATGATCTTAGCACCAGCAATTTGGGCAATGTGCTGATTTTATCTGAAGACGGCGACAGTTCGGACCCAGATGACAATTACGCTGGCGGTCACATGATCTTCGACTTTGCTGAACCCAGCACTGTCAGTTCCGTGCGCTTGCTGGATATTGACGAAGGCGCAACGGTGCGCTTGTACGACGAAGATGGCACGCAGATTGCGTGTTTCGATCACCTTTGCACACACAATAATGGCCAGCTCGAAGTGTCTATGGATGTGTGTAACGTGTCACGGATGGTTGTGTCCTTGTGCGGGTCCGGTGCTTTGGACAATTTGGTGTTTTTCCCGGACCAGCCAGGCGAAGACGATGACGATGTTCTGGATGGTGGCGCTGGGGATGATGTGCTGCTGGGCAATCGTGGCGATGATACTCTGGATGGTGGATCAGGTGCGGATCAGGTTGATGGTGGTGCGGATCGGGATGTGATCCTTGGTGGTGCGGGCGATACCGTTGATGGCGGCGCGTCGGGCGATGATTACGATATTCTGGATCTTACCGGGCAAGGGCCGTTTATTTTGCGCGATGTGCAGGATGACGGCAACGGCAATGGTATTGATGGCACGGTTGTGTTTGTTGACGCAGACGGTGTTCCTACGGGCGAAACGCTTGAATTTACTGAGATCGAAGAAATTCGCGGCGACGACGTAACAACGGACGCGCCAACTGCGGTGGATGATACGGCGCAAACGCCCGAGGATACGCCGGTGACGATCCCGGTTTTGGACAATGACACGGATCCGACGGGCCAGACGTTGACGCTAAGCGATGCGGACAGCCCGAACGGGGATGTGACGGTCAATCCTGATGGCACTGTGACGTTTGATCCGGACCCGGATTTTAACGGCGAGACGACGATCACCTACACGGTGACGGACCCGGACGGCAACACGGATACGGGCACGGTCACAATCACTGTGACGCCGGTAAATGATGCGCCCGACGCGGTGGATGATGCGGATGAGACTGCATTTGAGACACCAGTTACGGTTGATTTGCTGGCCAATGACAGTGATGTGGACGGCGATGACCTGAGTGTTGTCAGCGCCAGCGTTCCCGCCGCCGAAGGCACTTTGCTCAACAATGGCGACGGCACAGTCACGTTCACGCCCGCGGATGGGTTCACGGGCACGGCGACAATCAGCTATACAATCGAGGACGAAGAGGGCCTGCAAGACAGCGCCGTGCATACGATCGAGGTGGGCACAAATGCGCCGACTGCGGTGGATGATACGGCTACAACTTTGTCCAATACATCCGTCGTGATTGATGCATTGGCGAATGACACGGATCCTAATGCCGACGAGCTTGTTATTATTTCAGCTTCGGTTCCGCCTGAGCAGGGTAGCGTCGAGATCGTAGACGACAAAATTGTCTTCACACCGGCCCTCGATTTTGAAGGTCAGGCCACGATTAGCTACACAATCGAGGACGAAGACGATTTGACAGACGATGCCATTGTGACGGTTACAGTCCGCAATGGCATTGTGAACGGCACGCAGGGCGGTGATCTTATCAACAGTTCCTTCGTCGAAGACCCTGGCGGGGATATGGTTGATGCTGGTGACGAAATACTGCCGGGTGAAGGCCTTAATGACGATATTATCCAAGCCGGCGATGGCCATGACACGATCATTGCGGGCGAAGGTGATGATGAAGTGTTTGGCGGCGAAGGTGACGACGACATCACCACGGGTACTGGCGCGGACTCGGTTGATGGGGGCGACGGTGACGATCTAATCGACACGGATAGCGGTTCGTTTTTGATCGACAAGGGTTATCCGGATGTTTTCGCGGGCGAAGAGGGCACAGATGCTGCCTTGGATGACCGGGACACTGTGGTCGGTGGCGACGGGGATGATACCATCCGCACGGGCGATGACGCGGATGTGATCAGTGGCGGAACAGGCCAGGACGAAATCGATGGTGGGATCGACGACGATGTCATTGACGGCGGGGCGGATGATGACCGGATTGTTGGGGGTGAAGGCAGCGACTCGATCCTTGGCGGTGCGGGCAGTGACCTGATATTTGCAGGCAATGATCCGGACTTAGGCTTAGATCAGTTCGACATCGAAGACGATGGCACAAACCCACTTGGACCGGATTTGCGCCCTGATAACGGACGCGACACAGTCCTGGGCGGCGCTGGAAACGATACGATTTTTGGGGCGGACGATGATGACAGCTTGTCTGGTGGCACAGGCAATGACTTTGTTGATGGACAGATCGACGATGACTTTGTCGAAGGCAACCAGGGTGATGATACGCTGTTGGGCGGGCAGGGCGATGACACGCTGTCTGGTGGGGCTGGCAATGATCAGTTGGATGGTGGTTCTGGTGCTGACGTTTTGGATGGGGACGCGGATCGCGATACGTTCACAGGTTTAGGCGCTGGGGACACCGTTGATGGCGGCTCTGAAGGGGATGATTTCGACACGCTGGATCTAACCGGATCGGCGGGCGATGGGTCGTTGAAAGTAACGCTGAGCGGACCAGACAGCAACGGCAATGGCTTCGACGGCGTTGTGACTTATTTCGACAGCTATGGAAAAGAAACGGGTCAGCTTGAATTCAGCGAAATTGAAGACATTGTACCGTGTTTCACGCCAGGGACGTTGATTGCAACACCTAGCGGTGAAGTGCCGGTGGATCAGCTTCAAGTGGGCGACCGGGTGATTACGCGCGACAACGGCATCCAGCAAATTCGGTGGGTTGGTGCGCGTGCTCTGACTGAGGACGAGCTAAACGAGGCAAAACATCTGCGTCCAGTGCGGATCCCGCAAGGGGCTTTGGGCAAAGGTCTGCCTGAGCGTGACATGTTGGTGTCGCCGCAGCACAGAATGCTAATGTCGAATGACAAAACCATGTTGTTGTTTGATGAGCGTGAAGTGTTGGTTGCAGCCAAGCATTTGTCGGGGCTGGAGGGCATCGAAGTCGCAGATTTGGATCAGATCACCTATGTTCACCTGATGTTTGATCATCACGAAGTGATCCTGTCGGACGGCGCATGGAGCGAGAGCTTCCAGCCTGGCGATCAGACCCTTGGGGCGATGGGCAATGCACAGCGCAAGGAAATTATTGAACTGTTCCCTGAGTTGCAAACAAAAGCGGGACGTGAGGCCTATACCGCTGCGCGCCGTTCTTTGAAGAAGCACGAAGCGCGATTGTTGACCTTATAAATCACGTCGCAGATGCGCAGTGTAGGACACCCGCAGTGCGCATATTATATCGGCCCGAAATCTGATCCTTGGTTTCGGGCTGTTTGCTTTTGTGGGGCTGTAAAAGTTCTGGCAAATCTCGAAAAGCTATAAATGTCCCGAGAACGCGTCGCGTTGCCAGACATCTGAGATTCAAATTTTTGGCAAGGCATTTTACGGGTAGTCTGCGTATTTCACGCAGTTAGGTTTGCCATAAGGTACCGTACGGTGGTGTAAGAAAAAGTTAATAGTACCGTACGGTTAGGGAGAGACGTTAACAAAGTATTGCTTGACTTTTCGCGCTGTTTAGAATAATTCTACCTCTGCGCTAGAAGACATGGTGTGTCAGATATCAACCGCGATAGACGACACATTCATATCTCTCGTGGAGGGGCCTTGCGAAACAACAAGAGGCCCTTGCACATGACCATGATCACATTGGATGACCAAATCGCACAAGAAGTAAAACTTCTGAGCGATACACGCGACGCCTTGAGCAAGCTGCGCGAAGACATAGAAGAGCTGCGCGAAAAACTCGCCTGCGGAGACAGCAGTGACGCGACAACAGCCAATACCGAAATCAAACGACTGACAGGCCTTTTCAACACTTGCCTCGAAACGGAGAACCGTCTTGAAAAATGCCGAAACCTTAAAGCCGGAATTGCCCAAAACGGGGTCGCCTTCGACCTCGACGCCGCACGGGATTCGATTGGGTGCAAATTGGATAGCCTCCGCAGATGCTGCGGCCACGACCTTGTTTCTGGATGATCTGACCGAGGGAGAGCTGCGTGCTCTCCCTTACTTATTTGAATTTTGGGCGTTCGAGCACCAGCTGCCCCCGGAAGGGGATTGGCGGACTTGGGTGATTTTGGGGGGACGCGGTGCGGGTAAAACCCGGGCTGGTTCTGAGTGGGTGCGTTCCCAAGTGGAAGGCGCGATGCCGTTCGATCCTGGCCGTGCGTCGCGTGTCGCTTTGGTGGGCGAAACCTATGACCAAGTGCGTGAAGTGATGATTTTCGGCGATAGCGGAATTTTGGCGTGTTCACCCGAAGATCGCCGCCCCGTTTGGGAAGCCGGGCGTAAGCGTCTGGTCTGGCCTAATGGCGCGATTGCGTCGGTGCACACCGCCCATGACCCTGAAGGGTTGCGCGGGCCGCAGTTTGACGCCGCTTGGGTGGATGAGTTGGCCAAATGGCCCAATGCGCAGGACACTTGGGATATGTTGCAATTCGCGCTGCGCTTGGGCGAGGATCCGCGCGCTTGTGTGACAACAACGCCGCGCAATGTGGATGTGTTGAAGCGATTGTTGGACAGCCCATCTTCGGTGCAAACGCACGCTAAAACCGAAGTAAACCGCGCCAATCTGGCCAAATCGTTTCTGGCTGAGGTACGTGCGCGCTATGCGGGGTCTCGGTTGGGGCGCCAAGAACTGGATGGCGTGTTGTTGGCCGATGCCGATGGGGCGCTGTGGACGTCTGAGATTTTGGAACAGGCCCGTGTCAAGTCAGTGCCTGATTTGGATCGGATCGTCGTGGCCGTGGATCCATCGGTCAGCAGCAATTCGACATCGGATGAATGCGGGATCGTCGTGGCCGGAGTTGTTCAAAGCGGCCCACCACAGGATTGGCGGGCCTATGTTTTGGCGGATTGTACAGTGACCGGCGCGCGCACCACAGAATGGGCCAAGGCGGCGATCCGCGCAATGGAACAGTTTGGCGGGGATCGTTTGGTCGCCGAAGTCAATCAGGGCGGGGATCTGGTGCGCGATGTCATTCGCCAAGTGGATCCGCTGGTGCCCTACAAAGGCGTGCATGCGTCCCGTGGCAAGGTGGCGCGTGCGGAACCGATTTCGGCGTTGTATGAGCAGGGTCGCGTGCGCCATGTGGGCAGTTTTGATGCACTTGAAGACCAGATGGTACAGATGACGACGACAGCGTTTGCGGGCACAGGCAGTCCGGACCGCGTTGATGCATTGGTTTGGGCGCTGCATGAGTTGATGATCGAACCTGCAGCCAGTTGGCGTCGACCTTCGGTGCGCGGATTATAGCTCGGCGCAAAAAACCAGCTGCCCAAATGCCTGCGTCTTGATGTGTATCTTGACGTGGGCATTTTTTTGCCAAATGTAACGCATAGGTTACTTTTGAGGGTCAGATGTTAGCGACCGAAAAACAATGGCGCTCGGCGGAACTCTACAATCTGGGCTTCGGCGTGTTGGGCGTGGTGTTGATTGCCTTGGATGGTCTCATCCAAGATCGTTTTGGCTTTGAGATGGCGCGCTCGATAGGGATCGGGCTGCTGAGCGCGTCTGTGGGCCTGTATTTTGTGCTGTATCGCAAACCGAAATCCAAGCCAGATGCGGCCGAGAAGGAACGAGTGGTCCAAGCTGAACAGCGCAGTTACAAATGGCTGCTGGGGTGCGTTGGTGTCATTGTGTTGTGCTGCGGTGTGATTTTCATGGTCCCTGTGGACAGTTGGGTGTTCGTCGCCAGTGTTGTCGTCATGATGATGACGCTGCCCGTTTTGCTATTGGCTTGCTATGCGGGGCTGCAAACGGCGCGCCTGTCACGGGTGGATCCGTCATTGTTTGACGAACGCGCGCAACAGCGCCAACATTTTGCACAGTCCAAAGCGTTTACGTGGATGTTCACTGCAGCCATTCTGGGCGGTGCGCTGGCAGTGCTGACAGATTCGAATATTCCTGTGTGGCTTGCGTTTTATGGGCCTGCCGTTTTGGGTGGGGTGATTTATTTTTGGTATATGTGGCGGGAAGATTCTGGAAATTGAGCGCCCAATTATTTAACGATCTTGTGCGGTTGCGTAAAAATCGCGGGTGGACGCAAGCAGAGTTGGCCGAGCAAGTCGGGGTCAGTCGCAAAACAATCAACACAATTGAAAACGCGATTTATGTGCCCTCAACAGTACTGGCCTTGCAAATCGCGGCGGCGTTGGATGTTCCAATAGAGACCGTTTTCTGGTTGCCGAGCGACGCGGGACCGAAGGGCTGACGCGTTTGATTTAGATCTCTTTTTCATTTTTCTTTTTGTTTTCAATGGCCTTGGTTCAGTTGCGTATGTCATGCACCCCCCATCGAACGGTGGTCTTGCTGCGTTTTAACTAATTTGTAGGAAAACCTGTTTCAACGACGCAACGGACTGATCCCGGAGCGCATCAGTAACAGGAGCATGACCGGCATGGCATTTGAGTTTTTGCGGCGCACGACGTCCCAAACGCAGTCCCAAACGCAGGCAAAAACCGAAACCAAAGCAAGTGCTGCGGGCCGCGTGATTGCGTGGCAAACCGGCGGGCGTGTGGCTTGGAGCCCGCGCGATGTGGTGTCGCTGACACGCACGGGCTTTTCGGGCAACCCCGTTGGATTTCGCTCGGTTAAGCTGATCGCGGAAGCCGCCTCGGCGTTGCCTTTGGTGTTGCAGGATGCGTCCCAACGCTTTGAACAGCACCCGTTGATTGCGTTGCTGCGCGCCCCCAATGGCGCACAAGGGCGCGCCGAGCTGCTTGAGGCGCTTTATGGTCAGCTGCTTTTGTCGGGCAATGCCTATATTGAAGCGGTGGGCGAAGATGGGCCCCCGGCGGAACTGCATGTTTTGCGTTCGGATCGGATGAGCGTGGTGCCCGGTGCAGATGGTTGGCCGATTGGCTTTGAATATTCCGTGGGCGGGCGCAAACATCGGTTTAACAATTCCGGTTTGAACAGTCCGATCTGTCACATCCGCAGCTTTCACCCCCAGGATGATCACTATGGCTTTTCCCCGCTGCAGGCGGCGGCGATGGCGATTGATGTGCATAATTCGGCCTCGCGCTGGTCTAAAGCGCTGCTGGACAACGCCGCGCGGCCTTCGGGGGCGATTGTGTATAAGGGCCAGGATGGTCAGGGCACGCTAAGCGCGGATCAATATGATCGTCTGGTGGCTGAAGTCGAAAGCAATCACCAAGGTGCGCAAAATGCCGGGCGCCCGATGTTGCTGGAAGGCGGTTTGGACTGGAAACCGATGGGGTTTTCGCCTTCGGACATGGAGTTCCAAAAAACCAAAGAATCCGCAGGGCGCGAGATTGCCTTGGCCTTTGGGGGGCCGCCAATGTTGAGCGGCATTCAGGGCGATGCGACCTATTCGAATTACCAAGAAGCCAATCGCGCGTTTTACCGCCTGACGGTTTTGCCTTTGGCGACGCGGGTTGCAGCACAATTGGGCACCTGGTTGTCGGGCTTTACCGGCGAAGATTTGGTGTTGAAACCGGATTTGGATCAGGTCCCGGCCCTGTCAGCCGAGCGCGACGCGCAATGGGGCCGGGTGGCCAAGGCGTCATTCCTGACGGATGCCGAAAAGCGCGCGCTTCTGGGATTGCCACCCCTGACGGATCCGGAGGCAGGCGATGAATGATCACGCCAAGTTCGAATGTGCGCCGGGGCTGCGGCTGCAAGCGCATGAACGTCTGATGGAGGTCCATCTGCGCAATGTCGACAAGCGCTTGGACCGGATCGAGCAGATGATGGAACGTTTGGAAAAACGGCTTTGGCTGACGGTTTACGGCGTGGTCGGGGTGATCCTCAGCCAAGCGATCCAAAGTATTTTGGTTGTGGCACCTTAACGTCCAACCCCCTGAGAAGGAACGAAACTATGACGTATTCTACGCAGCTCTCGACGCTGGATGTCTTGGGCGTTTTGTCAAAAGTACCGCTGGCGATCTTGCCTTATGTGGTGGTGTTTGGGGCCGGCGCGTATTTGGCTTGGCGCGTGATCACCCATTTTTGGAACCTTGAAGGAAAATCCTGATGCAAAACGGGTTGGAACATAAATTCGCGCGCTTCGGCGACACCTTGGATGTGATCGAAGGCAGCAAGATTGAAGGCTATGCCAGTCTGTTTGGTGCGACCGATCAGGGCGGGGATGTGGTCAGCAAAGGGGCGTATCAGACGTCGCTTGCCAAGGCGGCCAAAGACGGGCGCAAGATCAAGATGCTGTGGCAGCACGATCCGGCCCAACCCATCGGGGTATGGGACGAGGTGCGCGAAGATGGCCAGGGCCTTTGGGTGAAAGGGCGAATCCTTGAGGCCACGCAAAAGGGGCGCGAAGCGTCTGCTTTGATCGAGGCGGGGGCCATTGATGGGCTATCCATCGGGTACCGTACGGTGAAATCCACCAAGAATGACCAGGGCCTGCGGGTTCTGACCGAATTGGAGCTGTGGGAGGTGTCGCTTGTGACCTTCCCCATGCTTCCCACTGCGCGCGTGGCGGCTAAGGCAGAAAGCTCTGCCGAAGACCAAGTTTTGCGCAATCTGGCGTCCGCCTTTCGAGGTGCGCGCGCTGTCTTGGCCCCAAAGGACTAATCCTTTCGGGCTGCACTGAAACTGCAAAGGGGTGATCCATGAGCAGAACCGAGGCGAAGGCCACGGCCGGGGGAGGTTTGACCCCGGCACAGGACGCGCAAGAGGCCGTCAGCGGCTTTTTAAGCGAATTCAAGACTTTCCAAACCGACCTTGAGACCAAATTGAAACAGCAAGAAGAGCGATTGACCATGCTGGACCGTAAAACTGTAACACATGCCCGCACTCCCCTTGGGGCGGCGGCTGATCTGGAAGCTCCGCACCAAAAGGCGTTTGATGCCTATTTGCGTTCGGGCGATGACAGCGATCTGCGCGGTCTTCAACTGGACGGCAAAGCGATGTCCACATCGGTGAATTCCGATGGCGGCTATCTGGTCGATCCACAGACCTCAGACACAGTGAAATCTGTGCTGGCCTCCACAGCGTCCATTCGCGCCATTGCGCAGGTCGTTAACGTCGAGGCCGTGTCCTATGACGTATTGGTTGATCATACGGATCTGGCAGCCGGTTGGGCATCCGAAACGGGTTCGGCGGCCGAAACGGACACGCCACAAATTGATCGCATCAGCATTCCCCTGCATGAATTGTCGGCACTGCCAAAGGCGTCGCAACGTTTGTTGGATGACAGTGCGTTTGATATTGAAGGTTGGTTGGCTGCGCGTATTGCCGACAAGTTTTCCAAAGCCGAGGCGGCTGCCTTTGTGAATGGCGACGGCAATGACAAGCCGACTGGCTTTTTGACCCACCCAAAAGTCGATAATGACAACTGGAGCTGGAACAACTTGGGCTATGTCGCCTCGGGCGAAGACGGTGATGTGTCTGCCGATCCGATTGTCGATGTGGTCTATGCGTTGGGGGCAGAATACCGCGCCGGTGCGACCTTTGTGATGAATTCAAAGACAACGGGTTTGGTGCGCAAACTGAAGGATGCCGATGGCCGGTTCTTGTGGACGGATGGTTTGGCGGCGGGTGAGCCTCCGCGTTTGATGGGCTATCCTGTGCTGATCTGTGAAGACATGCCCGATCCTGCCACGGATGCCTTCGCGATTGCCTTTGGGGATTTTGCCGCCGGCTATACTGTGGCTGAACGCCCTGATCTGCGTGTGTTGCGCGATCCCTTTAGCGCCAAGCCGCATGTGTTGTTCTATGCGACCAAACGTGTGGGCGGTGATGTGTCGGATTTTGCGGCGATCAAGCTTCTGAAATTCGGCACCAACTAAGCGTTGTGTCCGAAGGGGTCGCGGCCATGTGCTGCGACCTTGGGCGCGCGCGCGACTGCGCATCCTTGCGCCGTCTAGCTGCTCCCCTCCGTCCGAGCGACGCAAGGTGTGCCGCGCGCGCCCGAAATTTTCCAGCCACCGCCAGACCTGCGGAGATGAAATATGACATTGATCGAAGAAACGTCTGTGCCAGACAGCGCCCTGCCGGTGGAAGAGTTCCGCGCCCATTTGCATTTGGGAACGGGCTTTGGCGACGAGGCGTTGCAGGACCCTGTCTTGCATAGTTTTTTACGTGCCGCCCTTGCCGCGATTGAGGCGCGTACGGGCAAAGTTCTGTTTGAACGCACGTTCCTGTGGACCCTGTCCGAATGGGAAGAGCGCGACAAGCAAGCGTTTTCCGTCGCCCCGGTTGCTGAGTTGAACCGGGTCACTGTGGTGGACCGCGATGGGTCCGAAGCGATCCGCGAATTGGCCACCATGCGCCTTGTGCGCAATGTGCAGCAACCCTTGTTGATTGCGTTGACACCGACATTGCCCAACATTCCCTATGGCGGCACGGTCGAGGTGCGCTTTAAAGCGGGTTGGGGCACAGCCTGGAGCGATCTACCACCTGACTTGTGTCAAGCGGTGTTGTTATTGGCCGCGCATTACTATGAATTCCGCTCGGAAACGACGCTGAGTGAAGGGTGCATGCCCTTTGGGGTCAGCAGTTTGATTGAGCGCTATAAGACCGTGCGGATCGGGTTCGGGGGTGGCAAATGAGCCTGCCGCGCTTGAACCGCCGCCTGTCTTTGCAGGCCCCTGAAATCGTACCCGATGGGGCGGGGGGATTTTCGCAGACTTGGCAAACGTTGGGGACGCTGTGGGGGGAAGTCACTCCGCGCACGGGGCGTGAAGTGGCGATCAATGGCGCACCTGTGTCGGCAGTGTCTTATAAGATCACCGTACGCGGCGCGCCCGCCGACAGCCGCCGCCGCCCACAGCCCCAGCACCGTCTGCGCGACGGGGCGCGGATCTTTAAGGTGCGTGCGGTGACAGAACGCGATCCCAACGGATTTTATTTAACCTGTTACGCAGACGAAGAGGTGATCGCATGAGCTACGCTGTCGCCGCCGCGCTGCAAACGGCCATTTACCAAACCTTGATCGCAGATACGACGGTCTCGGGTTTGATCGGGACGGCGGTCTATGACGCGGTGCCCTCGGGCGCTGTGCCGGATCTGTATATCAGTTTGGGGCCAGAAATTGCGTCGGATGCATCTGACAAAACCGGGTCCGGGGCGCTGCACCGTTTTACGATTTCGGTGATTTCTAATGCGCCGGGATTTGCCACGGCCAAGACATTGGCAGCAGCGATTTGTGACGCTTTGGTGGATGGGGATCTGTCCCTGTCACGGGGCCGGGTGGTGCATTTGAATTTCGACAAAGCCGCTGCGGCGCGCATTGGCGCGGGCAATGGCCGCAAGATTGATCTGCGTTTTGCAGCGCGGGTCGAAGACGACTGAACTTACACTTTATTGAACGGAGACATCCCATGGGTGCACAAAATGGCAAGGATCTTCTGTTGAAGGTCGATATGGATGGCAGCGGCACATTTGCGACCCTGGCCGGGCTGCGGGCCACACGGATCAGTTTTAACGCCGAAAGTGTCGATGTGACCTCGACCGAAAGTGCGGGGGGCTGGCGCGAATTGTTGGCGGGTGCGGGCGTGCGCTCGGCCTCGATCACGGGTTCGGGCGTGTTCAAAGATGCGGCGACGGATGAGCGGGCACGTTCAATCTTTTTCACCTCTGCGGCCCCTGCATTTCAAGTGATTATCCCCGATTTTGGCACGATCACGGGATCGTTTCAGGTCACGTCCCTGGAATATGCGGGCAATCACAATGGCGAGGCGACTTATGAGTTAAGCCTTGCGTCAGCCGGTGCGCTGGCCTTCGCGGCGCTGTGATCTGATGGCCAATCCTTGGAGGGGTGAAGTGCAGCTGGACGTGGATGGCCAAAGCTATGATCTGCGTCTGAGTTTGGGCGCGTTGGCCGAGCTTGAGGCGTCTTTGAAAGCCGACAGTCTGGTGGCGCTTGTGGCGCGGTTTGAGACGGGCAGTTACGGCAGCGGCGATGTGCTGGCGATCTTGCGCGCTGGGCTGCGGGGCGGGCGTGCGGATCCGATGCCGGATCTGGATCATGGGGTGATCACCGGCGGGCCGATGCGGGGCGCGCAAGTGGCCGCGCAATTGTTGGTGGCCGCGTTTTCCCTGCCCGAAGACGCATGAGCCGTTTTGACTGGCCTGCCTTGATGCGCGCAGGGCTGATTGGTTTGCGCCTGCCGACCGATCAGTTTTGGGATCTGACCCCTGCCGAGCTGCGCTTGATGCTGGGGGCGGGCGGGGAAAGCCCGATGCAACGGGATGGGCTGAGCGCGCTGATGCGGGCCTTTCCCGATGACGACACAGGAGACATGTGATGAGCGATTATAACGACGAAATCGACCGCCTGGACGGCGAAGCGGCGCAAGTAACCGCGTCTTTGGGCGAAGCAGCCCAGATGCTGGCGGGCTTTGATAGTGAATTGCGCCGCATGAAAGACACGCTGGCTGCGACGGGGCAAGACGTGGCTGTGCTGGAAAAGGGACTGACGCGGGGTTTGCGCAGTGCCTTTGATGGCTTGGTGTTTGACGGCATGAAACTGTCGGATGCCTTGAAAACTGTGGCAGGCTCGATGGTGAACACCGCCTATAACGCCGCATTGAAACCTGTGACCAGCCATTTTGGTGGGCTGTTGGCGCAGGGCGTGGGCTCGATGATGCAGGGTGCGTTTGCCAATGGCGGTGCGTTTTCCAGCGGTCAGGTGATGCCTTTTGCCAATGGCGGAGTAGTGGGCGGGCCGACGACCTTTCCCATGCGCGGGGGTATGGGTCTGATGGGCGAAGCCGGTCCCGAAGCGATCATGCCGCTGACACGCGGGGCCGATGGCAAGCTGGGGGTGCGTGCTGCTGGCGGTGGGGGCAGTCCCACAATCGTAATGAATATCTCAACACCGGATGCGGCCAGTTTCCAACGCTCGCGCGGGCAAATCGCCGCACAAATGAGCCGTGCCATGGCGCGCGGTGACAGAAACAGCTGAACGTAAGGGGAAGACCCATGAATTTCCACGAAGTCCGATTTCCGACGGCCCTGTCCTTTGGGTCCGTTGGGGGGCCATATCGCAAGACAGATGTGGTGACCCTGGCCAATGGCTATGAGCAGCGCAACTCGCCCTGGGCCCATTCACGGCGGCGCTATGATGCCGGTTTGGGAATGCGGTCTTTGGATGACATCGAAGAGCTGATCGCATTCTTTGAGGCGCGCCAGGGCCAGCTTTATGGGTTTCGCTGGAAAGATTGGTCGGATTATCGCTCGGTCTTTTCCAGCCAATCACAGAACTATTCTGACCAGTCCATGGCGCAAGGCGATGGGCAGCGCACGGAATTTCAGCTGACGAAAACCTATAGATCTGGCGATTATACTTATACGAGGCCGATCCTGAAGCCTGTGGTGGATACCATCCGCGTAGGTCAAGGATCTGCTGAAGGTGTCGCGGGTACCGATTTTCATATTGACGCGACAACGGGCATTATCCGCTTTGATCAAGCGCCAGCTGCGGGCACGCCTTTGACGGCGGGGTTTGAATTTGATGTGCCCGTGCGTTTCGACACGGACCAAATCCGCACCTCGGTGGCCAGTTTTCAGGCGGGCGAAATCCCAGATGTGCCCATCGTTGAGGTGCGCGTCTGATGTCTGGTATTCCTGAAAATCTGCAAGCGCATCTGAAATCCGGTCTGACGACCCTGTGCCGTTGTTGGTCGATCCGGCGCAAGGATGGTGTGGTTTTGGGCTTTACGGACCATGACAATCCGCTGACCATTAAGGGGCAGGTATTTAAGGCCGACAGTGGGCTGAGTGCGTCAGCTTTGGCGCAAAGTACCGGTCTGTCGGTCGACAATGCGGAAGCGCTGGGCGCGCTCAGTGATGCGGCGATCAGCGAGGCCGATATTGAAGCGGGTCGATTTGATGGCGCTGAAGTATCCTGCTGGTTGGTCAATTGGCAAGATGTCGAGGCCCGTTGGTTACAATTCCAAGGCAGTCTGGGCGAGTTGCGCCGGGCTGGTGGGGCCTTTACGGCGGAACTGCGCGGGCTGACCGATCAGCTGAACCGCCCCTTTGGCCGTGTCTATCAAAAGCCCTGCACTGCGGTGGTTGGCGATGGGCAATGCCGCGTCGATCTGGATCAGCCGGGCTTTCGCTTTCAAACGGCGGTTGATGGCACCGCCGATGCGCGGGTCTTCACCTGGACCGAACTGCCGGGATTTACACCGGATTGGTTTGCCCGGGGACGGCTGGATGTCGTGGACGGGGCGGCCACAGGTCTGTGGGCGGCGATCAAATCTGACAAGATCCTGCCGCAAGGCCGGGTCATTGAGCTGTGGGAGCCACTGCGCGCACCAATCACGCCGGGCGATACCATTCGCCTGACAGCGGGGTGTGACAAACGCCTTACCACATGCGGTGCAAAATTCAACAATACCATGAACTTCCAAGGGTTCCCGGACATTCCCGGGGAAGATTGGATGATGGTGGTTCCCAAAAAAGCTGGGGCCAACACAGGGGGATCCCGAAGATGAGACCTGATATCGTTGCGGCTGCACGCGGCTGGATTGGCACGCCTTATCGTCATCAACACTCGGTCAAAGGGGCGGGGTGTGACTGCCTTGGGTTGCTGCGCGGGGTGTGGCGTGAGGTCTTGGGGGCCGAGCCGGAAGCCGTGCCGCCTTATAGTCAGGATTGGTCCGAACCCACGGGCGATGAAGGCCTGTGGCGCGCGGCGCAAAGACATTTGAAGCCCAAGCCCTTGTTGGTGCCCGGTGTCGGGGATGTGCTGCTGTTTCGCATGCGCGATGGCTCGATTGCCAAACATTTGGGGCTGCAGGCGGATGTGTCGCCGGTGCCGACCTTTGTGCATGCCTATTCAGGGCATGGGGTGGTCGAAAGTCCGCTCAGCCAACCTTGGCATCGCCGCATCGTGGCGCGCTTTGAATTCCCGCAGGAGATGAACTGATGGCGACGATTTTGCTTTCCGCGGCCGGGGCGTCCTTAGGGGGCGCGCTTGGTGGCACAGTTGCTGGTTTGTCCACGGCTGTGATTGGGCGCGCCGTTGGGGCGACTTTGGGCCGGGTGATTGATCAGAAATTGCTGGGCAGCGGGTCCAAGACCGTGGAAACGCCCCGGGTTGATCGGTTCCGATTGTCCAACGCAGGCGAGGGCGAGGCGATCAGCCAAATCTATGGCCAGATGCGTGTGGGCGGTCAGGTGATCTGGGCGTCAGATTTTCAAGAAACCACGACTCGCTCGACCAGCGGGGGCGGCAAGGGACAACCGAGCCAACCCAAGACCACCACGATCCAGCATTCCTACACAGTCAATCTGGCGGTCGCCGTGTGCGAAGGCATCATTACCGGCATCACGCGGATTTGGGCGGATGGCGAAGAGGTGCCGATCAACAGCCTAAATATGCGTCTGTATCCGGGCAATGACAGTCAAGTGCCAGATCCGTTGATGGAGGCGATTGAGGGCACAGGCGAAGTTCCCGCCTATCGCGGTACGGCCTATGTGGTATTTGAAAATCTGGCCTTGGAACAGTTCGGCAATCGTGTACCGCAGTTTTCGTTTGCGGTGTCGCGCCCCGACCAGCCTAGCACTCCGCGCACCCAGGATTTGGCGCGCGCGATTGAGGCGGTCGCGCTTATGCCTGGTACGGGGGAATATGCGCTTTCGCCCAGCCCGGTGAATTACAGCAATGGCCCTGGATCTCGCTGGTCGGCCAATATCAACAACCCGTCCGGGGCGACGGATTTCAATGTGTCGATGAAGGCGCTGGGCTCGGAATTGCCCAATGCGGGGGCGGCATCGCTGATCGTCAGCTGGTTTGGCGATGATCTGCGCTGTGCGTCCTGTCAAATCAAACCAAAAGTCGAACAGACCCAGTTTGATGGGGAAAGCATGCCTTGGACCTGTTCGGGTCTAATCCGCGCCAGTGCAGAAACAGTGCCGCAACAAGAGGACAAACCCGTCTATGGTGGCACCCCGGCGGATCAGTCGGTGGTTGAGGCGATCCAAGCGCTACACTCTCAGGGCAAAGCGGTGATGTTTTACCCGTTTATCTTGATGGAGCAATTGGCGGGCAATGGGCGCGACAACCCTTACGCGGCGGGCGAACAACCCAGCCTGCCGTGGCGCGGACGCATCACATTGAACGCGGCCCCCGGTCAACCCGGCAGCAGTGATGGCACCCAAAGCGCCGAGACCGAAGTGGCGCAGTTCTTTGGCAGCGCGCGCGCGTCTCACTTCACTATTGCTGACAACCAAGTGATGTATTCCGGCCCCGACGAGTGGAGCTTTTCGCGCTTTGTCCTGCACTATGCCGCTTTGTGTCAGCTTGCGGGGGGCGTTGACAGCTTCTGTATAGGTTCAGAAATGCGCGGCATGACCTGGATCCGCGCGGCGGGCAATACCTTTCCTTTTGTGACAAAGCTGCGCCAATTAGCGGGCGATGTGCGCGCGCTTTTGCCAGAGTCCAAACTTAGCTATGCGGCGGATTGGTCGGAATATTTCGGCTATCAACCCAATGATGGATCGGGGGATCGGTTCTTCCATTTGGACCCGCTTTGGGCGGATCCAAATATCGACTTCATCGGCATCGACAATTACATGCCTCTGTCGGATTGGCGCTCGGGCGAAGATCATGCCGATGCCCATCATGGGGCGATTTACGATCTGGACTATCTGCGCGGCAATATTGAGGGCGGCGAGGGCTATGACTGGTACTATGCCAGTCAAGCTGACCGCGATGCGCAGATCCGCACGGCCATCACCGATGGCGCGCATGACGAGCCTTGGGTGTTTCGTAATAAAGACCTGCGCGGCTGGTGGGATCATCTCCACTATGACCGTATCGGCGGGGTGCGTCAGGCCAAGCCAAGCGCGTGGTTGCCGCAATCAAAACCGTTTTGGTTCACCGAATATGGCTGTGCGGCGATCGACAAAGGCACCAACCAGCCGAACAAGTTTCTGGACCCGAAATCCTCGGAAAGCCAAATCCCGCATTACTCTAATGAACGGCGCGATGACTTCATCCAGATGCAATATATCCGTGCCATGGCCTCGCATTACGGCGCGGTGCAGAACAATCCTGTGTCGGGCCATTATGGCGGGGCAATGGTCGATATGTCGCGCGCCTTTATCTGGGCCTGGGACGCGCGGCCCTATCCGTATTTTCCCAACAATCAAGGTCTATGGAGCGATGGCGACAATTACGCCAAAGGCCATTGGATCAACGGGCGCACTTCGGCGCGGCCCCTGTCGTCGGTGGTGGAAGAGATCTGCGCCAAGGCGGGTGTTGGCTCGGTCGATACGTCGCAACTTCATGGCTATGTGCGCGGCTATATGTTGGATCAAGTGTCCAGTGGACGGCAGGCGTTGCAGCCCTTGATGCTGCGCTATGGCTTTGATGCAGTGGAACGCGACGGGCAGCTGAAATTCGTGATGCGTCAAGGGCAAATCCCTGTGGCGTTGGATCCCGAATGGTTGGCCGTAGGCGATGATCTGGACGGCGTGATCGAGGCCACGCGCGATCCGGATGTGGACATGTCAGGTCGGGTGCGGCTGAATTTCGTGCAAGCGGATGGCGATTTTGAGATCTTGGCCGAAGAGGCCGTCTTGCCCCAGGATGAAAGCCACGCAGTGTCGATCAGCGATGTGCCCCTGGCGCTAACCCGGTCCGAGGGACGCCAAACGGTTGAACGTTGGTTAAGCGAAGCCCGTGTGGCGCGCGACACCATCCGCTTTGCATTGCCGCCCTCGGAATTTGATATCGGGGCCGGGGATTTGGTGACCTTGCCGTCCGAAAATGGTGGTGCCCCTTTGCGCTATCGGGTGGACCGGGTTGAACAGGGCAGTCATCAAATCCTTGAGGCCGTGCGCTCGGACCCGTCCATCTATACGCCCTCGGATGTCACCGAAGAGGCCCCAATCATTCGCCCCTTTAGCCCGCCCGTTCCGGTCACGTCGGTGTTTTTGGATCTGCCTTTGCTCAGTGGAGACGAAGTCCCGCATGCGCCATTCGTGGCGGCCTCAAGCCAAGATTGGCCCGGGTCTGTGGCCGTCTATAGCACGCCAACCGACAGCAATTACACGCTGAACACAGTGTTATCAGATCAAACGGTGATGGGGCTGACGCAAACGCCGCTGTACACCGCGCGGCATGGGCTGTGGGATATGGGCGCAGATGTGCAGGTCAAATTGTTCACAGGGGCTTTGGAAAGCGCGCAGGATCTGGCGGTGTTTGCCGGGGCGAACTTGGCGGCGATTGGCGATGGCACGCCGGGCAACTGGGAGCTGTTTCAGTTTTCGCAAGCTGACCTGGTCGACCAGGACACCTATGCGTTGGGCCGTCGTCTGCGGGGGCAGCATGGCACGGATGCTTTGATGCCAAAAATCTGGCCTGCGGGGTCGTGGTTCGTGCTGTTGGGCGGCGGCATGCAACAACTAAACTTGGGCAGTAATTTGCGTCAAGTCAGCCAATCCTTGCGCATCGGACCGGCACAACAAAACTATGACCATCCGGCTTACGCGCAATACACCCATGCCTTTGATGGCAACGGCTTGCGCCCCTATGCCCCGGCGCATTTGCGGGTCACCCCAGCGTCAAATGGCGATTTTGACGTGTCTTGGATCCGCCGCACCCGCATTGACGGCGATATTTGGGCGGGTGAAGTGCCTTTGGGCGAGGACCTAGAAAGTTACCGCGTTCAGGTGGTGCAAAACGGGGGGGTGGTGCGCAGCGTGGACACGCAAACTCCAGGCTGGCGCTATCCGAGCGCGCTGCAAACGGCTGATGGCATGACGGGGCTGTTCCAGATCCGTGTGGCACAAATCTCGCCCCGGTTTGGTCCTGGACTGGTCGCGCAAGAAAACGTGATCTTATAACCGTAAGCTCAAATCCCGCTTTCAAGACCGGATGTGCCCGCCGCATCCGGTTTTGGGCGTTTTTGGACCCAAATTGGATCACACCGTACCACATTCACGATCACAATACGCCCCATCAAAGATTTGCATTTGGAATTTCAGGCTTATCTACGATACTGAGCCCGCAGCAAAAGGATGCACGCTATGGCCTACACGCAAACCAATATCTCTACCTTGGACCCCGTTTGGACACAAATCCGATCCGAGGCACAAGCGGCGGTGACGGACGAACCTTTGATGGGTGGCTTTATTCATGCGTGTATCTTGCACCACCAATCCATTGACCGCGCGTTAAGTTACCGGGTCGCGGCCAAACTTGCCAGCAACGAAATGTCGATGGTTGTGGTGCGTGAAATCGTTGAAGACGCCTATGAGCGCGCCCCTGATCTGGTTGAAGCGGCGCGCGCAGATCTGGCGGCCGTGTTTGAGCGCGACCCTGCCTGCCACCGACTTTTGCAACCGATCCTGTATTTCAAAGGCTACCAAGCGATGCAGTGTTATCGCGTGGCCCATTGGCTTTGGACGACAGGGCAGCGCGACTTGGCGTATTTTTTTCAGATGCGGATTTCCGAGATTTTCGGGGTCGACATTCATCCTGCCGCACGGATTGGAAAGGGGATCATGATCGACCATGCCCATTCCATCGTGATTGGTGAAACGGCTGTGGTGGGCGACAATGTGTCGATGCTGCATTCCGTGACGTTGGGCGGGACCGGTAAGGAAGAAGAGGACCGTCATCCAAAAATCTGCGATGGTGTGTTGATTGGGGCCGGTGCCAAAGTGCTGGGCAATATCAAGATTGGCGCGTGTTCTCGCATTGCCGCTGGGTCAGTTGTTTTGAACGAGGTGCCGCCCTGTAAGACAGTCGCCGGAATTCCAGCGAAAATCGTGGGCGAGGCCGGGTGTGAACAGCCTTCAATTTCCATGAACCACATGCTGGGCAAGGATCAAGCCGACCAGTTTTAGCCCTTTTGTAGATTCGGGTTTTTGCCCCTGTCTGCCGATCTAAAGCACCCTGCCTAAAACCTGGGAAACAAATGCCCTGCCACGCGGCGCTTTCTCGGGACATTTGCGATACATGATTCCTCAGGTTAAAGGCAGGGTGATGTAAGCTGTTGATTGTACGGGTGTTTGGGGGCAGTTGTTAAAGGTTTGTTTTGAGACGAATTAAAAAGCCGAGCCCTTTTGAGGCTCGGCTTTGGTGTTTTTGGCACTTTGATTGCGGCCTATGCCAGCATTGCCATCGGATTTTCCAGGTTCTGCACAATGGCTTCCAGAAGATTTGCCCCCAAGGCGCCGTCGATGACCCGGTGATCGACCGAGAGGGTCACGGACATGACCGTGGCGACGACGAGGTCTCCGTCCGGGCCAACAACGGGCTTTTTCTTACCTGCGCCAACAGCCAGAATTGCCCCATGGGGTGGATTGATGACCGCGTCGAAATTGTCGATGCCGAACATGCCCAAGTTGGAAATCGCAAAGCTACCGCCTTGATATTCATGGGGGGCCAGCTTGCGGTCCCGGGCGCGGGTGGCAAGGTCTTTCATTTCGGCCGAGAGCGCCGAGAGCGACTTCATTTCCGCGTCTTTGAGAACGGGGGTAAACAGTCCGCCTTCAATCGCGACCGCGACAGCCACATCAGATGGGGTCAGTTTGAACACACGATCCCCGGCCCAGACCGCATTGGCGTCTGGCACAGATTGCAGGGCCAAAGCGCAAGCTTTGATGATGAAGTCGTTGACTGACAGCTTGATGCCACGGCTTTCGAGTTTGCCATTAAGTTCGGCCCGGAAGCTGAGCAGGGCATCCAGTTGGATATCGCGGCGTAGATAAAAATGCGGGATGGATTGTTTGGCTTCGGTCAGGCGGGCCGCGATGGTTTTGCGCATCCCGTCCAGTGGGACATCGTCATAGTCGCGGTCTGCGTACATCTTGGCGATGACGTCCGCAGATGGGCCCTGCGCGGGTGTCGCGGCAGGCTGCGCAGTTGGTTTTGGCGCGGCTGCAGCGGGTTGGGCTGCTTGGGCTGCTTGGGGGGATGCAGCTTCGACGTCGGCTTTGACAATGCGGCCATGGGGTCCAGAGCCGGTGATTTGTGCCAGATCCAAGCCTTTCTGCGCGGCGATGCGTCGGGCGAGGGGGGAGGCGAAGATCCGGGTTCCGTCTTTTGACGGGGGCGGGGGGGCGGCCTTCTCGGCGACCGCTGGCGCGGGCACCTCTGCGGCCGCGCCATCCGCGCTGGACGCCTGCGGCGCGGCAGCGGTGGATGCGGGTGCAGACCCGATATCATCCGCGCTTTCCCCGTCTTCCAGCAGCACGGCGATGGCGGTATTGACCTTCACCGCTTCAGTCCCGTCGGGCACAAGGATTTTGCCAATAACACCTTCATCCACGGCTTCGAATTCCATCGTCGCCTTATCAGTTTCAATTTCCGCCAGCAGATCGCCGGAGGCCACAGTGTCGCCTTCTTTAACCAGCCATTTGGCCAGGGTGCCTTCTTCCATGGTAGGCGAGAGGGCGGGCATGAGCAGTTCGATGGGCATGGGTCCCTCTCCTTACTTGTAGGTCACTTGTTTCACAGCGGCGATGACTTCGTCCGTGGTCACAAGCGCGTGTTTTTCCAAATTGGCGGCATAGGGCATGGGCACATCTTTGCCAGTGCAATTGATCACCGGCGCATCCAGATAGTCGAAGGCCTGCTGCATGATCACCGAGCTTATATAGTTGCCCACCGAGCCTTGCGGCCAGCCTTCTTCGACGGTCACGCACGCGTTGGTTTTCATTACCGACTTGATGATGCTGTCTGTATCCATGGGCCGCAGGGTGCGCAGGTCGAGGACTTCGGCGCTGATACCGTCTTCGGCCAGCTTGTCGGCGGCCTCAAGCGCGTATTGCATGCCGATGCCGAACGAGACGATAGTGACATCCGTGCCTTCGCGCCAGATGCGGGCTTTGCCGAAGGGGATCGCCAGATCGTCGATATCGGGAACGTCAAAGGCGCGGCCATACAAGATCTCGTTTTCCAGGAAGACCACCGGGTTGGGGTCGCGGATCGCTGTTTTCATCAGTCCTTTATAGTCCGACGCGGAATAGGGCATCACGACTTTCAGCCCCGGCACTTGCATGTACCAGGCGGCATAGTCCTGGCTGTGTTGCGCACCCACGCGCGCGGCGGCCCCATTCGGGCCCCGAAACACGATCGGGCAGCCCATTTGCCCGCCGGACATATAAAGTGTCTTGGCCGCAGAGTTGATCAGATGATCGATGGCCTGCATGGCGAAGTTGAAGGTCATGAATTCGACGATAGGTTTGAGCCCACCAAAGGCGGCGCCCGTGGCGATCCCGGCAAAGCCGTGTTCGGTGATCGGGGTGTCGATCACGCGTTTTGGGCCGAACTCGTCCAGCATCCCTTGCGAAATTTTGTAAGCGCCTTGGTATTCGCCGACTTCTTCGCCCATCAAAAACACCGTTTCATCGGCGCGCATTTCTTCGGACATCCCGTCGCGCAACGCTTCGCGCACCGTTTGGGATTTCATCGGCGCGTCGGTCGGCCAGTCGGGGCTGGCATCGACTTGCGGCGCTGCGGGGGGTGTGGCTGTTGGGGCAGGGCCGGCTATGGCAGCTGGCGCGACTGCTGGGGCAGGGGGGGCCGAGACCTCGCCGACCTCTTCGCCCTCTTCGATCAGGATCGCGATGGCTGTGTTAACCTTCACGCCTTCACTGCCCTCGGGGATCAGGATCTTGCCGATCACCCCTTCATCAACCGCCTCGAATTCCATCGTGGCTTTGTCTGTTTCAATTTCGGCCATGATGTCGCCCGAGGACACAGTGTCCCCTTCTTTCACCAACCATTTTGCAAGCGTGCCTTCTTCCATTGTCGGAGACAATGCGGGCATCAAAATCTCAGTCGCCATAAGTTGTCCCCCTTAAGCGTAAATATCTGTCCACAACTCGTCCAAGGCTGGCTCGGGGCTGTCCTTGGCGAATTCTGCAGAGGCGTTGACGATTTGTTTGATGTCTTTGTCTATGGCCTTCAAATCGTCCTCGGTAGCGTGTTTGCCGGTCAGCAACATAGAGCGCACTGCCTCAATTGGGTCGCGCTCTTCGCGCATTTTCTGGACTTCTTCGCGGGTGCGGTATTTGGCCGGATCCGACATAGAGTGGCCGCGATAACGGTAGGTTTTGATTTCCAAGATGTAGGGACCTTTGCCGGAACGGCAGTGCGCAACGGCCTTTTCGCCGGCCTCTTTCACGGCCAAAACATCCATGCCGTCAACGATTTCGCCGGGGATGCCAAAGGGTTTGCCACGGGT
>JBGCEM010000198.1:0-11659 GCA_045106335.1 Paracoccaceae bacterium
TCATCTGACCAGTGCCGACGCGCCTGCTTTTTGGCGTCCGACACAACTTCCATACGGGGTTTGGATTTGCTGTTGCTCATAACTGCAACGGCTACAAAATTCCAAATCAATCAAAAAGACGGCCCTCGGCGGATGATTACGGTCTACCTCAACCGGCTCACCTTAGATCAGCATTGGGATCTGAGTTACTGGATAAACATCCAGGAATGCAGACCAAGAAACAGAGCGGTTCCTGCGACCAGCGCAGTGATGCCAAGAACGTCTTTTAAAACTTTTGCCATTGTCCAGATCCATAAGTGGAGCGATTGTGATTTCGCTGCGATACCCAAACCTTTCAAACCTGACCACCACCTAATAACGCATATGGGCTCTGCGATTGCTGCATATCGACTGAGACGCGCGGGTGCGGATTCCAGTTAATGCGCCGAACCTGCGCGCAGTGCAACTTTTGTTCGGCCACACCAAGGTGGATAGCACTGTGGGCTACTTGGGCGTTGAGCTTGAAGATGCGCTAAGTATCGCCGAGCAGATCGACATCTAAACCAGACCTGCGAGTAGCTGATGTCATTCGCCGATCCAGTCGGAACCTATCTCGCGGTTATGCTCGACCAACGATAGAGCGCCACTCCCTCGCGTATGCCTCTAATTCCGAAAGATTTTTAACAGCACTGACTTCTACCGGTTTTACCAGTTCGGTGGGCGCGCTCATCAACATAGCGGTGCCAATGCTTGTTCCGGTCGCGGTTTCGCTTGTCAGAACAGGGCGGCCCGTTGCGGCATGCAGCATCGAGAGGTATTCTGGGTTTCGTGCAAACGGTCCTTCGACAATCGTTGGACCCAATGCCCCTGTCAGCTGAAGGCAGGTGTCCGTCATCAAAGCGAGATAGAATGAAAGAGCGCCCGTTCTCGGCCCTGTTCCAACCTCTGGTTCGTCGCCGCTCCAATGCATTTTGCGCCCTTGAAACGGGCCAGTTCGGCCATAAACGGACGGAAAAATCATGAGTGAGGATGCCAGGATGTCGTCTATGTCACGAGGTGTCGCGGTGGATTGCTGGCCTTGTTGGATCATTTCATATTCTCGCCCGCCCATGAAACGAGCACTGGGCACAGCCTGCCCATGGGCGTTAACGTTGATTAGGGTGTCTCGCTGAGGGTCGAGAGAGATGTGATCGCCGCCCATAGACATCGCGATGACCCACGTCCCGGTAGAAACTACCGAAAATGGCCCACGTTGGGTCAGGATATGGGGATAGAGGGACGCATTAGAATCGTGAATACCAACGCCGACTTGTGTGCCCAGGGCCAGCCCTGTGGCCTGGGCAATTTGGGGCAGTATTGGACCAAGCAACTCCGTTGACTTTCGAACTGGTGCAATTTTCCCTTCAATGCCAAGTGCACTAGGCAATTGAGAAAACTGCGCCTTGCGCGGTTCCCAAAGATCAGAGTGGCACCCAATGGATGTGACGTCCGTTGCAGCCACGCCTGTTAATTTATGTCCCCAGTATTGCGGGTAAGTCACAATCTGAGCCGTGCGGTCTCGCAAGGTTGCATCGGTCGCAAATTGAAAGTGAAGCTGCGCCCCAATGTTCAGCCCGCCGGCCAGTCTTGGCGATCCAGTTTGTGCAAAGTCCGGTCGGATGGCGTCGTACTCGGCTATTATTTCGGCTGGGTACTCATGTTCGTAGTCAAGGATTGGTGCGGCGAGTGACCCGTCATCCGCTATCAACGCAGCGCTTGCTCCGTGGGTCGTAATGGAAATGGTGTCGACGCCGTGATCACGTTGAAATGCAGCTAAGGCGTCGAGCAGAAATGTCCAGTGCCCCTCGACGTCATAGTGCGGCCATGGCGGACCAGCCTGAACGATGTTGGGCCGCGTGACGACAGCGATTTCTGTCAGCGTTTGCATCTCGACGAGCGCCAGTTTCGCGTTCGTCTTGCCGATGTCAATGACGCCGATGTGTCTTGGGGGCGTCATGGCATATGAAACAGTGGCGTCAGGGGGACAGCCACAGGCGAGTCGTCTGCATTGGTGTCCATAATGTCGCTCATATGGCCCCACCAATTCTGCATGATGGGATGATTTGGCAAGGCGTCCATTCCATGATCGTCTGAGCGGATCAAGACGCCGATCAGAAGGTTGGTTTCTTCATCCAGATGGATCGAATAGTCGCTGATGCCCGCGTCGCGCAGCAACGCGACGAGTTCTGGCCAGATCTCATTATGACGCCGTTTGTATTCCGCCATTTTGCCTGCATGCAGGCGCATTTTGAAAACATACCGCTCGCTCATGTTTTGTGCCTTGCTGCGGCCATTGCCCATAAACGGGGCAAGGCGATGACCCCGATAAGCAAGAGGCCGATGAAGATCGACATCACAATGCCCGGTACATTCAAGAGACCCAGTCCGAAAGTGACCAGCCCCATAACAAAGGCTGCAATCACTACTCCAGGAATGCTGCCCGACCCGCCCAAGATATTGACGCCGCCGAGGACGACCATTGTGACCACCTCAAGCTCCATCCCTGTGGCGATGCTTGGCCGTGTTGATCCTAGACGGGAGGTCAAGCAAATCGCTGCGACGCCTGACATAAGACCTGTGAGCAGAAACAGAATGAATTTGACCCGCTGTACACGGATACCGCTGAACAAGGCGCCTGTTGGGTTGTTGCCGATGGCATAAACGGCACGGCCAAAGTTGGTCTTGTGCAGCAGCACGCCGTAGATGATTGCGATCACAACGAACAACAACATCTCAACAGTGAATACCCAATAGATATAGCCCTGCCCAAACCATGCAAAGCTGGATGGATAGCCACGAAACGCATCATCGCCAAGGATTATAAAGCTGATGCCGCGAAACAGGCTCATGGTACCGATTGTGACCACGATGGATGGTAGTCCAAGAACGGTCACAAAGAACCCGTTAAACGCACCGCAGAGCAGGCCAACGGTGAGGCCGATCACTATCAGTTCTGGCGTACCGGCCCCGTACTGCACAGCCAGCCCCATCGCGGTGCTGGCCAGCGCGATGATCGAAGCCACCGAGAGGTCGATCTCGCCTGAAATGATCAATAGGGCCATCGCGAAAGCGATCATCGCCTTCTCAGTGAAATTGAAAGTTGCATCACTCAGGTTCCACGCATCTAGAAAGTAGGGTGAGGCAAAGGTGTTAACGACAAAAATGGCTATGGCGACGGCCAGCAGAAGGGCCTCCCAGCTCTTGAACACGCGGGCCGCTTGGCTGTTCAGTCGGTCGGGGACGTGGCGGGATTGAGTTCGGGCGGTCATTTTGCACCTTCCGCTTCTTTCAGGATGATCCGGCCTTTGTTCCGGCCTGCGCGGGCGTTGAAGGCCACTGCGATAAGGATCGCACTTCCAGAAATCGCAAGCTGCCAGAAGGGTGAAATATTGACGACGGGCAAAGCATTCTTGACGACGCCAAGGAAAAGCGCGCCAAGCACCGCCCCTCCAACCGAACCAATGCCACCTGCGATCGAGATGCCGCCAATCACGCAGGCGGCGACGACTTCAAGTTCAAAGCCACCAGCGATGTCGACATAGGCCACGGCGTAGCGTGCGACCCAAAGATACCCGGTCAAACCAGCCAATGCACCAGAGACCACGAAGGCCCAGAACTGCGTTTTGCCAACGTTTATCCCTGTATAGACCGCCGCATGGGGGTTGCCCCCCACCGCAAATATTGACCGCCCAAATTGGGTGCGTGCCATCATGATGCCAAAGCCAATCACGCAAAGTATCGCGAACCATGACAGGACGGGCAGACCCAACAGAACTGCACGAGGGAAACCAGTGAATGCGGGCGACATCTCATGGCTGTTGACCCATTTCCCGTCTGAGATCAGGAAAATGATGCCGCGAAAGATGGTCATTGTGCCCAAGGTCACCACGATAGGTGGGATCGACAATTTCCAAACGAGGATGCCGTTGACCGCCCCCATGATCGCTCCAAGACTGACAGCAATAGTTATAATTACGGGAATCGGCAGGCCGGGCATGGCGACGTTGATCATAGCAACCGCCATACCCGTCAGGGCCAGATTGGCCGCGACGGACAGATCAATACACCTAGTAAGAATCACGACCATCTGGCCTAGGGCCAGTATGATTAGCGGTGATGTATCGTTAAACACGTTGGCAAGATTAGAGGGGGCCACAAAGCCTGCAAAGCGGGAGGCCACAAGCATAAGCAAGACAAGAATGGCAAATCCAAGAATGGTCTCGCGCACTGGGATGAGCCGTATCATGCTGCTCTTCCTTTAGGTGAAGATGAGATACCAGCCGCATGGCGGACAAGCGTTTCAGGCGTGATCTCATCCCCGTTTAGTTCCGCTGCAATGCGCCCGTCACGCATCACGATCACTCTGTCTGACATGCCGACAACCTCGGGAATTTCGGAACTGACCATGATGATTGAGAGGCCTTGCGCGGCAAGCTCCGCCATGAACTCATGCACCGCCGCCTTGGAGCCGATGTCGATGCCTTTCGTGGGCTCGTCGAGAATAATCACCTGCGGCTTGGTCGCTAGCCATTTGGCGATGACAACCTTTTGCTGGTTGCCGCCAGACAGATTGCCGACGTCTTGATCCAGCGACGCCGCCCGCAGGTCCAACCGTTCTGAATATTCGCGGGCGAGTCTGAATTCTTCGGCCAATCTGAGGAACCCGCGACGTGACGTGCGCCCGAGCGACGGCAAAGTAATGTTCTGGAAAATCGGCAAACCGATAACTGCACCTTGTTTTCCACGATCTTCAGGCACATAGACAATTCCGTTGCTGACAGCATCAGCGGGCGAGCGCACAACTGTGATGTCGCCATTGATCTGACAGACGCCTTTCAACGGTTTGGTAATGCCAAACAATGCCTGCATGAATTCCGAGCGACCAGCACCCACGAGGCCGTAAAACCCCAAGATTTCGCCGCGCTTCAAACTGAAGTTGATGTCGGCAAATTCGGTCGGGTGTTCGTAGCCGACCACCTTGAGCACCTCATCACCCACATCATGCGCGCGTGCTGGAAAAATCTGATCGACAGAGCGTCCAACCATCATCGTGACCAGCGCATCTTCGTCAATATCTGCAATCACGCCGTCACCCACAAACGCGCCATCGCGAAAAACCGTGTAGCGGTCTGCGATGCGAAAAATCTCATCAAACTTGTGGCTGATGAACAGGATTGCCTTGCCTTGCGACTTTAGGGTTTCGACCAACTCATACAGTTCCTCGATTTCTTTATGGGAAAGGGCTGCCGTGGGCTCGTCCATTATGACCACGCGGGCGTTCACGGACAGCGCACGGGCAATTGCGACAAGATGTTTGTTCGCAATGCCAAGGTCGCGCAGCTGGGTGTGGGAACTAAAAGGTGCACCGATTTCGACGAGCAAGTCGGCAGCGGCGCGGTGCATCTCAGATTTGTCGATCAGGCCGAACCGCGTTTTTGGCGCGTGGCCAATATAGATGTTCTCTGCCACAGATAACTCGTCAAATAAGACCGTTTCCTGATGAATTGCGGTGATTCCGGCATCGGCAGCGTCATTGGGGTTTTTGAAGGAAACGGGGTTGCCATCAATGCGAATAGTGCCGCCATCGGTTTGGTAGATGCCCGTCAAAATCTTGACGGTTGTTGACTTGCCCGCCCCATTTTCGCCGACCAACGCGGTGACCTGGCCGGGGTAAAGGTCCAGTTTGACTTCATCGAGAGCCTTAACCCCCGGGAAGGTCTTGGTGATCATGTCCATTGAGACGACCGGGGCCATATCTGGAGCATTTGGCGCGGGCTGCGTCATGGGTCTGGGCCTCGTGGGACTAGGGAAAAAGGATGAAAGGCCCGACGAACCAAGCGCGTCGGACCCGTCAAAGAGATCTAGAAGATCGACTTGAATTGGTCGATATTGCTAGCGTCATAAACAAACGGGTCAGCCATCGCGCCTTCGTTGTTATCGTCCAGCGTCAACGCGCCCATGCGGCCCATTGGAACTTCGGCACCCGGTGCTGCTTCGACACCGTTTTTGCTTAACTCATAGGCCAACATCGTTGCAGAATAGCCAAGGTCGATTGGGTTCCAGATTGCAAAGGACTTAGACGCACCGGATTCAATCGCACCGGCCATCTCAGACGGAAGCCCCAGGCCTGTCACATTGACTTGGCCAACTTTGCCTGCGTCCACGACTGCCTGAGCCGCCGCCACGATACCAACGGATGTTGGCGCAATGATCGCATCGAGATCTGGATATGACTGCATCAGGCCAGTGGCTTCGCGGTAGGATTTATCGGCAAGGTCGTCACCGTATACTGTCGCAACAACCTCGATACCATCGTAGTTGCCCATCACTTTGTTCATCTCTTCCATCCAGATGTTTTGGTTGGTCGATGTGGTGGTGGCAGACAGCAATGCAACGTCACCGCCATCGGGTAGATGATCGGCGGCCAGCTTGATGATCATGTTGCCGATGAGCGAATTTGACGACGGGTTCAGGTGCAACTGGCGACCTTCAGATGCCACGCCAGAGTCCCAGCTGATCACTGTAATACCGCGCTGCATCGCACGCTTCAAAGCAGGCACAAGCGCGTCAGTGTCATTGGCAGAAATAGCAATCGCGTCAACCCGCTGCGCAATCAGCGCATTGATCACTTCGATCTGGCCTTCAGCTGTGGTGTCGGTTGGACCGGTGTAGATAATCTCAACGTCGCCCAGTTCTTTGGCTGCTTCTTCAGCACCTTCCGCCGCCGCTTCAAAGAAGCCGATGCCAAGCGCCTTGACAACAATCGCAATCCGCACGTCTTCAGCGAAAGCGGGCGTTCCCAGCATCGCACCGGCCAACGCGACGGATGTTGCTAGTTTCTTAAATACACTCATGGTTTCCTCCCTGGAGTGGTTTCAATCAGGCTGGCAGTTGCGCCACCCCGTCTTTCTGCGTAGAGCCAATTGGCACTACGATCAGTGTTACTTCCGCGGACTCGAGCATGGCCGCTGTGCGATCATCCAAGCCTTCATCGGTGATAATTGTGTCGATCCGCTCAAGCGGACAAAGCACAAGACTAGAGCGGTTTGCGAATTTCGAGCTATCGGCCAAAACGATAAGTTCCTCGGCTTGACCGATGAGTTTTTGTTCCGCTTGGATCAGCAACGGATCGCCCTCCATCAGGCCCAGTGGCCCGATGCCTTGTGCCCCCATGAACATGCGTTTCGCATAGAAATTGCGCGTCACATCGTTGTCGAACGGGGACAGGATGATGTTTTGTTCGCGGTAGATGATGCCACCTGACAGCATCACCGTATTGCTTGAGTTCTTCAGCAAATGCTCCGCGATTGGGAATGAATTCGTGAAGACCTGCATCCGACGTGACGCAAGCGGATGCACCATTTGAAAGGTCGTCGTTCCACCGTTGACAATGATCGGTTCGCCGTCACCACAAAGCTCGACGGCGGCGGCAGCAATGGACTGCTTCTCGGCAATGTTCATCGTCTCATTCACTGAGAAAGGGCGCCCAGCAAGGCCAACAAACGGCTTCGTAGAAATCGCTTCTGCACCGCCGCGCACCCGGCGCAGACGCTTCTGTTCATCAAGCGTGTTGATGTCGCGTCGCACGGTTGCCTCTGATGCGCCCGTCAGCGAACACAGATCCACCACAGTGACCAATGAACGGTCCTGGACAGCGGATAGGATGACGCGATGACGGTCTTTTTCGTGCATGTGAAGCCCTTTCAATTGGCTTAGGGTGGATTGAGTCGCGCCATTGTGTCAATCATTTTTTATCAAATTCAAGCATTCTGCGCTGCAGCGTGATTGCTTATGACGGAAAATGATTGACTTGTGATTGTGCTCCAGTCAGCTTGTTCTCAACAGCTTTGTCGTAAACCGCGCATCCCGGAGACACACATGACCCCTTCAAAGAACCCACAACACCTTGAAAATAAGTGGGATGAAGCCCTCGCTGACAAGATGAGCGAGCCGGAAAAGCTTCTGTACCGCTCCAACCTGTTGGGGTCCGACAAAAGAATCACAAACTACGGCGGCGGCAATACATCCTCGAAAGTAATGCAAAATGATCCACTCACCGGGGACATGGTTGAGGTTCTCTGGGTGAAAGGGTCCGGCGGGGATGTGGGCTCTATCAAGATGGACGGCTTCTCAACGCTTTATATGGACAAGCTGAACGCGCTGCGGGCCAACTATCGCGGGGTCGAATTTGAGGACGAGATGGTGGGCTACTTACCCCATTGCACTTTCAACCTGAACCCGCGCGCGGCGTCGATTGACACACCTCTGCACGCGTACGTACCGCAAAAACACGCTGATCACATGCACCCTGACGCAATCATCGCGATTGCGGCGGCCAAGGACAGCAAGGCGCTGACCCAGCAGGTTTTTGGCAATAGCATTGGTTGGCTGCCTTGGAAGAAACCGGGCTATGAATTGGGGCTTTGGCTGTCGGAGTTCTGTGCAAAGAACCCAGACGCGAAGGGCGTCGTGCTGGAAAGTCACGGTTTGTTCACATGGGCAGACGATGCGCGGGATTGCTACGAATTAACGATCAACACCATCCAGAAAGCGATGGATTGGTTTGCGGATCAGACCAAAGGTCAGGACGCGTTTGGCGGGGCGGTGCATACCTCGATGTCTGCCGATGACCGTCTCGCGACGGCGGCACGCCTGATGCCAGCCATTCGCGGTTTCGTATCTGGCCAGCATCATATGGTCGGTCATTTTACCGACAGCGATGCAGTATTGGAATTCGTCAATGCAAAAGACATGGTGCGGCTTGCCGCCCTCGGCACGTCCTGTCCGGATCATTTCTTGCGCACAAAGATCTGCCCGCTTGTGGTGGACTTTGACCCCGCAAAACCCAGCGTTGATTCTACCATTGCAGGGCTGGAAGCTTCTGTGGCTGAGTATCGCAAAGGTTATCAGGCCTATTATGACCGCTGTAAGCGCGACGACAGTCCCGCCATTCGCGACCCCAATGCGGTGGTTTACCTGATCCCCGGCGTCGGCATGATTACCTTTGCTAAGGATAAAGCAACTGCGCGGATTTCAGGCGAGTTCTATGTCAACGCCATCAACGTGATGCGCGGTGCGGATGCGGTGTCTGAATATCAGGGCCTGCCCGAGCAAGAGGCGTTCGACATTGAATATTGGCTGCTTGAAGAAGCAAAGCTTCAGCGGATGCCAGCGCCGAAATCAATGGCAGGACGTGTGGCCCTCGTAACGGGCGGTGCTGGTGGCATTGGGGCCGCCACAGCAGAGCGGTACTTGCGCGAAGGGGCCTGCGTCATGTTGGCGGATATAGATGAATACGCTTTGGCTGAGACCTCAGCAAACTTGTCCGAGCGCTTTTCGGCGGACGTCGTGCGCACGGTTTGCATGAATGTCACAAACGAAGAGGCGGTCGCGGCGGCTTACGCCGATATCGCAGCCGAATTTGGCGGTGTGGACATATTGGTGTCAAACGCGGGCATCGCCAGCTCAGCGCCCATTCAAGACACGACGTTGGAGCTGTGGAACAAGAACATGGCGATCCTGTCCACCGGTTATTTCCTTGTCAGCCGCGAGGCATTCAAGATGTTCGAAGTCCAAGGCATGGGCGGCGCGGTGGTTTTTGTCGCCTCCAAGAACGGCCTTGCAGCATCGCCCAATGCCTCCGCCTATTGCACTGCTAAGGCCTCCGAGATTCACCTCGCGCGATGCCTTGCTCTGGAAGGTGCACCCATGGGAGTGCGGGTGAATGTCGTAAACCCGGATGCGGTTCTGAAGGGCAGCAAGATCTGGCAAGGCGAATGGCTTGATCAACGCGCTGGAACCTACGGAACTGACAAAGACGGGCTTGAGGCGATGTATCGCGACCGCTCAATGCTCAAACGCTCGGTTCTTCCTGAGGACATCGCGGAGGCGGCGTTTTTTCTTGCGTCAGATTTGTCGGCCAAATCGACGGGAAATATCATCAACGTGGATGCTGGCAACGTCCAAGCGTTCACAAGGTAGGGGCAAGCATCATGATTAGCTTTGACAGTATTTCACAATCGAATGACACCGCGCTCGCAAAAATCAAGGCCGATTATGACGCGCTTGGCGAGCATCTTGACCGGCGCGGTGTTAACATAGAGACGATCAAGGCCAAGGTCGCAAACTACGGGGTTGCGGTGCCCAGTTGGGGTGTCGGTTCCGGCGGAACCCGGTTCGCACGCTTTCCCGGTGCGGGTGAGCCACGCGACATTTTCGACAAGCTTAGCGACTGTGGTGTGATCCACCAATTGACCTGCGCCACACCCTCCGTGTCCCTGCACATCCCGTGGGACAGGCAACCGGCTGCCGACCTCAATAGCAAAGCCGAGGAAGTCGGTCTAAGCTTCGATGCCATGAATTCCAACACTTTTCAGGATCAGCCGGATCAGGAACACAGCTACAAATTCGGGTCTTTGGCTCATACCGATGCAGCGACGCGCAGACAGGCCATCGATCACAACATCGCCTGCATTGAGCTTGGCCAACAGATCGGGTCAAAGGCGCTGACAATCTGGGTTGGGGACGGGTCAAACTTTCCAGGTCAAACAAATTTCACCCGCCAGTTCGAACGCTATCTGGACGCAGCCAAACAAGTTTATGACGCGCTGCCGGACGATTGGACGCTTTTGACCGAGCATAAGATGTATGAGCCTGCCTTCTATTCAACCGTGGTTCAGGATTGGGGCACCAACCTATTGATCGCGCAGCAGATGGGGGAAAAGGCCAAGTGCCTTGTCGATCTTGGCCATCACGCGCCGAACGTAAACATCGAAATGATCGTCGCGCGTTTAACCCAGTTTGGCAAACTCGGCGGCTTTCATTTCAACGACAGCAAATATGGCGATGATGACTTGGATACGGGCAGCATTGACCCCTACCGCCTGTTTCTTGTGTTCAATGAGCTGGTCGAGGCCGAAGCAAATCCTGATTTCAACCCGATGCACATGCTCGATCAAAGCCACAACGTCACGGACCCAATCGAGAGTCTGATGGTGTCCGCCACCGAAGTTCAGCGCGCTTATGCGCAGGCATTGCTTGTGGATCGTGCCGCGTTGGCGGGATTTCAGGATGATAATGACGCGCTGATGGCGACGACAACGCTCAAGCATGGTTTCCGCACGGATGTTGAACCCATCCTCGCGATGGCGCGGCTTGAACAAGGTGGAGCGATTGATCCGGTTGTGGCATATCGAACATCAGGTTACCGCGCCGACATAGCCGCTGAGCGGCCCGCTGTCAGCGGTGCTGGAGGCGGGATCGTCTAACGCATTTGGCATTGCAGTCAGGGGGATGTTCCCTCTGCGATACAGAGCCTATTCGGACTAAGAACTCTGGCGGGTGATTGAGACTGCCTTTGACATGGCGCCCATCAAGAGGGTGAAGTCTTTTCCCGGTGTGAAAAGGTCGAAGCCTTGATCTAGCCTCGACCGCGCCAAAGCCGCATCGCCGCAGAAGATACCAGTGGCAACTTTCGCGGCTTTTGCCCGCTGAAATATCTCGACTATCGCTGCCGTGGTTTCGCCCCCGTTCACCTCCGCCCCGGGGCGTTCGCTGAGGTCAGGCGCAGGTCTGGAAAGGCGTCTCGCAACTCGCTGACATATGCGTAACAAGCAGCGCGGCCCATGAATACCCGGTTTGT
>JBGCEM010000199.1:0-9915 GCA_045106335.1 Paracoccaceae bacterium
TCAGGCGCGATTGACGATGTATACGATCACCTCTGCGCGGGTTGCGATGCGGATTGGTGCGGCTTTAACGGTCACTTTGAACATCCCATATCGTCAGGTGTCTAACGCGTCGCTGGATCTGCGCAGCTCAGGAACTGGTACGATCGCATTACAAACCATGGGTGAAACGCGGCTAAGCTATCTTGTTTGTTGGCCGCATGTGCGCCCCTGGCGCATGAAGAAAACCGAACCCGCGTTGCGCTGCATTCCAGATGCGCAAACTGTGGCGGACATCATCTCAGAAGCCGCACAATCGCGTGTCAATCAACCGGTCGTTCAACGTCGTCAGCCGGGTCTGACAGTCGCGGCGGAGTAGGATTATGTCTCAGTCTCGTGCTCATCAAATCCATGCCCGCGCCGATGAATTGGTGCCGACGATCTTGCTGCGGTTGGTCTTTGCCTTGGTGCTTGCTGTGCTGGCGCTGGTCACTGTCGCCAAACTGTCGGGTCGCCCGCTTGAGGCCATGCCGCCTGTGGCCGAAGTTATCAAAGAACGCGCGATCTTTCTGTCCGGTGATGACGCTGGTGCGGCGCGCGTCCTTGATCAGAACGGTGCAGTTCTGGTCGATCTACCCGCTGAAAAGGGCGGATTTATCGCCGGGGTCGAACGTGTGATCCACCGCGAACGTATGAAACGAGGGGCGGACCAAGCCGGGCCCGTTCTTTTGCAATTGCGCGAAGGCAATCGTTTGTCGCTGCTGGACCCGGAAACGGGTTGGTCAGCGGAATTGATGGGCTTTGGCGCAGACAACACCCGTAGCTTTGCCAGGCTGCTGGACCAACAATAACCCCCGGAGGAAGCCAACGATGGGACTATTTACGAAAGACGTGGAACGTCATCCTTGTACTGTGGAAATCAGTCACTGTTTCGAAAGTTTGCACGCGCATGTGCGCTTCAATGATGGGACAGTGGTCAATCCCGGTGACGAGGTGAAAGTAGAAGGGCCGGAAATCATGGCGCCGTTCGGCGAAGTGGTCCGGGAGGATCGTGAGGCGATTATCTATCGCGCGTCAAAGCTGGAACAAGTGTGGACGCGCCTGACAGGTGACTTTGAAGTCATGGAACTTTGCGAATTTTCGTTTTCTGAGGAGGTGATGCTGTGAACGTTCAAAACAAATTCTCTGAAACTGATGCCAAGCTACACGAAAAACACACTGCAGATGCGACCACCGTCGAAGAAGGTCTGGCCATTGCCGAGGCGCAGGACGCGCAGTACACAGATGAAATGGCTACGGAAACGGCCATGGCTAACACATTGCTGACGCCACGGTTTTACACCACTGACTTTGATGAACTTGACGCCATTGATGTAAGTCCTGTGCGCAAAGACTGGGATCAGTTGATTGCCCAAATGGCAGCAGATCCTAACAGGGGCCATTTTAAGAAGAATGAAGATTGGGATACTGTCGATTGGGACGGGATGGAACCTGAGCTTAAGAAAGAGTTCATCGACTTTCTGATCTCAAGCTGCACAGCTGAATTTTCGGGCTGTGTTCTCTATAAAGAAATGAAACGAAGAGGGTCTAACAAAGACATTACCCAATTGTTTCAGCTGATGGCACGGGACGAAGCACGTCATGCGGGCTTTATTAACGATGCGCTGCGCGAAGCTGGATTGCGGGTCAATCTTGGATTTTTGACCCAGAAGAAAAAATACACGTATTTCCGACCCAAGTTCATCTATTATGCAACCTATCTGTCTGAGAAAATCGGGTATGCGCGGTATATCACGATCTTCCGCCACCTTGAGGAAAATCCTCATCTGCGGTTTCACCCAATCTTCAAGTGGTTTTGTGAGTGGTGCAATGACGAATTTTCGCACGGCGAGGCTTTTGCTTTGCTCATGAAAACAGACCCTAAATTGACCAAAGGCGTGAATGTCTGGTGGATCAAATTCTTCCTGACGGCTGTATTTTCCACGATGTATGTACGGGACCATCAACGGCCTGCTTTCCATAAAGCGCTTGGTGTAGATCCCGATTGGTACGCGCACGAAGTGTTCACCAAGACATCCAAGCTGTCGGAACAAATATTCCCGATTACGTTGGATATTGATCACCCACGTTGGCAGCGGGGCTTGGAAGCCATGTATCGCGCCAATGTGGACATTGCAAAAGCAAAGGCTGGCAGCGGTTTGGGCGCGAAATTCCGTCAATTGACGGCGTCCGCCCGCGCAGGTGCTGCGTTTGTGTCGTTGTTCACGATCCCGGCCAAGTCGCACAAAGTGCCTGAAAGTGTTCTGATGGAGCCCGCCTACTAATGTCCCCATGGATCGCAGCCTTTATTGCCCTGTTTGTCTGGTGGTTTTCCACCGGGGCAATTTTGATGGCTGTGAAGTACGCGGATTTCAAAGGTCCTGACATGCGCCGTCGCGCAACTTTAATCGGTTTCGCGCTGGTGCCTGTTGGGGCTTATGGAATGTACTTGTCTGTCTCTGATATGTCGATTTTCGGTGTCTATATCGGGTTTTTGGCGGCCCTCGCGCTGTGGGGTTGGATTGAGCTGGCCTTTCTTACAGGGGCGATAACAGGACCAAATACGCATCCTTTGCCGGCGAACGTTAGCGAAGGTGAACGGTTCGTTCGCGCCTGGGGGACTGTCGCCTATCACGAGATGCTGTTGTTGGCGGCTTTGCTGTTGCTGGTGTTAGGCTCTTCAAGCGCCGTAAATCATTTCGGCGTTTGGACCTTTGCGGTGCTCTATTTCGCGCGCATTTCGGCCAAGCTGAACCTGTATTTGGGCGTGCCCAAAATCCAAATTGAATTCCTGCCTGATGCGTTGTCGCACTTACCGTCGCATTTCCGTATTCGGGTCATGAATTGGCTGTTTCCAGTGTCTGTTACAGGACTTTCCTTTGCGATTGCCTGTTGGCTGGAACGGCTTTACGCGGCCACAAGTCCTGGTGAGATCACCGGGTTTGCACTTTTGACCGCCCTTACAGCGCTTGCGCTTTTTGAACATTGGATGATGGTTGTGCCCATCCCCGATGAACGTCTCTGGCGTTGGATGATCCCTGATCGGACATCGACGCCCAAATCCACGATCCAAACTAGAAAGACAGGGGGACAGCATGGACTTTGACACAATGTTCCAAGCCCAACTTGATACACTCAAAGACGAGGGCAACTATCGCATTTTCGCAGAACTGGAACGCGTGTCCGGTGCCTTTCCTAAGGCGAAGTGTCATGATGACGATGCGCCAGATCAGGTCACCGTGTGGTGTTCCAATGACTATTTGGGCATGGGCCAAAACCCCAAAGTGACCGAAGCTATGAAGACGGCGATCGACAAAAGCGGGGCAGGGGCCGGTGGGACGCGCAATATCAGCGGAACCAACCATGCCCATAAGCTGCTTGAAGCTGAGCTGGCGGATCTGCACGGTAAGGAAAACGCGCTGTTGTTTACGTCTGGATATGTCTCTAACTGGGCGTCTTTAAGCACTTTGGGCGCGCGTTTGCCCGATGCCGTGATCTTGTCGGACGAATTAAACCACGCCTCGATGATCGAAGGCATGCGCCACGCGAAATGTCCAAAGGTGATCTGGAAACACAACGACCCCGAAGATCTGGACCGCAAATTGTCGGCTTTGCCCTCGAACGCGACAAAAATCGTTGCGTTTGAGTCCGTGTATTCCATGGACGGTGATATTTGTCCGATGCAGGAAATTGTCGAAGTGGCGGAAAAGCACGGCGCGCTGACCTATCTGGACGAAGTACATGCGGTGGGTCTGTATGGACCACGCGGCGGCGGCGTCAGCGAAGAATTGGGCCTGGCGGATCGCATCACGCTGATCGAAGGCACATTGGGCAAAGCATATGGTGTGATGGGGGGCTATATCTCTGGGTCCACTGCGCTGTGTGATTTTATTCGCAGCTTTGCGTCTGGCTTTATCTTCACTACGGCTCTGCCCCCCGCGATTGCGACGGCCGCCCGCGCTTCGATCCAGCACTTAAAGGAAAGCGATGTCGAGCGTCAGCAACAACGCCAAAAGGTGGCTTATCTGCGCAAACGACTTGAACAAGAAGGCATTCCGCACCTGGATAATCCGTCACACATCATCCCGGTCATGATCAAAGACCCGGTAAAGTGTCGCATGCTATCGGATTACTTGATGCAGCAATACGGGATCTACGTGCAGCCAATCAACTATCCAACGGTCCCAAAAGGGACAGAGCGGTTGCGCTTCACGCCATCTCCGTTGCACAGCGTCGAGGATATTGAACATTTGGTGCAGGCGCTGAAAGATCTGTGGAAGCAGTGCGCCATTAGCCATGCTGTCGCCTGAACGCGCCATTTTCTGAAATCAAGCAAAAGTGACTGTTGACTCTTGGCATCTTGTCCTAACTTTTACTGTAATTCTCTAGGAAGGAGTAATCCATGAATCGTATCCTTGCGACACTCGCAGCAGTCACTTTGGCGGCCCCGGCATTTGCCGATGGTCATGCAACAGGCGATGCAGCTGCGGGCGAAAAAGTCTTCAACAAGTGCAAATCCTGCCACATGATCGTGTCCGATGCGGGCGAAACCATTTTGAAAGGTGGTAAAACTGGCCCAAATCTATGGGGCGTCTTTCAGCGTCAGCCAGGTTCGTTAGATGGTTTTAAATATGGCAAGGACTTGGTCGCTGCCGGTGAAACTATGACGGATGGTTGGGACGAAGCTTCTTTCTCGGCCTACGTGGAAGATCCCCGCAAGTGGTTGCGCGCGACGTTGGATAACAGCAAAGCGAAGTCCAAAATGTCCTTCAAGCTGAAGAAGGCGGAAGATCAAGCGGACGTTTGGGCTTATCTGGTCAGCGTTGGTCCTAGCTCGTAAGAGTATTTGATTGAACTGCAAATCAAGCCGCGGCAGTGTCGCGGCTTTTTTTATGCGCGTAAGAAAGCTGAACATATCTCAGCAATTTGATCTGGGATTTCTTCGTGGATAAGATGCCCAAAGCCGTCGATGTTTTGCAGCTCGGCATGCATCATTTGTTTGACGGCGTTTTTTGCGACTTGGGGCGGCACAGTCTTATCGTTTGCCCCTGTGATAAACAGGGTCTGCGTGGGAAGAGATGACAGATTTGGAAGCAGACTGTCCAGCGACCATTGCGCCATCATCGCCAGCGCCCCCGCCACATGCGGCTCATGTGCGACCAAACGGCGATAGAGATCCAGTCCCTGTTCGTCTAAATTTGATCCTGTACTGTCAATAAGCGCGCGGATCCGGTCTGGCCGGGCAGACAAGTTGGAAAACAATTTAGCCGTAAAAGGCACAGCGGCTAAAAGCTTCGCCATGGCTGGAAAGACAACACCGGCAATGCCTTCGAAGTGGCCTAAGGCGGGATTGATCCCGATCACCCTAATGTCCGGCCTGTGCTTTGACATTTCCAATGCAATCGCAACACCGGCGGAATGGCCAATAATCCCAGTTAGGGACAGGTTCAGGTGGTCAGACAGCCCGGATATATCCGCCGCCATCGCCTGCAGCCCGGACCGTCTTTGCCGCCCCAAGCGCGTGTACCCATGACCAGGCAGATCAATTGCAGTCACAGAAAAATCCTGGGCGAGCAGGGGAATCATTGCCCGAAAGCTATGTGTAGAGCCGCCAGCGCCATGCAGCAGCAACAAATCAGGTCCGGTGCCCATCCGTTGAACATGCCAGTCATGGACGGGGCCACGAATCATTTGGCTGGTGTCAAAAAGCGGCCAATCTTTGGGCAGAGGCATCGCTTAGGCGGTCTCAAACGCCGCGTTGATCGCACCGGACAGCTTATGTGCATCGGCGCGGGGCAGCGGCAGATAGTGTGCATCCAAATGCTGGGACAAATCCCGCAGTTGGGTATGGGGCCGCGTTGAAATATCGACCACCAAAACATCCAGCCCAAGGGTGCGCACTTGCGTTGCCAATTTTGAGCTATCCTCACGGGCTTTCGTGCGATCCGGCGTGCCATCCAGTGCGATGTTGGTTTTGCCATCTGTGACCAGCACGATCACGGGCGTCATACCGCGACCCCGCGCCTGAATGGCGATTTTAGACGCTTCAAGCAGACCGGCAGCCAAGGGCGTGCCGCCTCCGCCGGGCATGGCCGTCAATTTGCGTTTGGTTTGCACAAGGGAACGTGTAGGCGGCAGCAGGGTTTCCGCAGTCTCGCCGCGAAACGACACCAAAGACACATAATCCCGTGCCGCATAGGCCTGACCCAACAGCAATTCAATGGCGCCTTTTGCTTCGTTCAAGCGCGAAATCGCGGCCGAACCGGACGCGTCCACTGCAAAGATTACGACTCGGTCTGACTTGTTTTCGTAGCGCTTCAGCCGAAAATCAGAAGGGCGCAGCAACAGCCCCTTGCGATCTGGTGTTTGCTTGCGGCGCATTGGTTGCCAAGGCGCGGCTGCGCGCAAGGTAGACAGGATATCCAAACGCCGACGTCCATCCAGGCGACCGGCCCGTGATGGCATGGGCCGACCACGTCGATTGCTTTGCTTTTTCTGGCCGGCACCGGTGCCCTTGACGCCGCCAAGCGCGTTCATGCGCCCCATTCCGGCGAGCATTTCGGGGGGCAGCATGGCGGTAACGGCTTCGACGATCATGTCGCGTGACAGATCCGTCATTTGATCTGAACCTGCAGCATTGTCCTCTGGGGTCTCGTCTGGCGGCGGGGGTGTTTGTCCAGGTTCATCCTGCGTGTCGTCAGATGGAACTTGCGTGGCGCGATGAGCAAATACCATCTCGGCGGCTTGGCTTAGATCGGTATGTTCGACCTTGTTCCGGTTGGCACATTGCGCCAGGGCGAAGGCTGTGTTCATCGCCATGCTGGGCGCGCGTAGGGACGGAATTCCAAATTGCGCAGCTGTCAGAGTAAGCGCTTCAAGTGCTTCGGTATCGGGGGCAAATGCGCGCTGTTCGATATGTTGCGAAATCGGCATGGAATTGCCCGGACAATGCCCTGCGGGTTCCACAAAAAACGCCAAACGCTCACGCAATGTGGCGGGCAGACCTTCTTCTGGTTCAGCGCCCTCGTCCAGTGTTATTAGGATCGCGGTTGGGTGCATGTCCAGATACTGTGCAAGACGCGCTGCCAACGCCCCACTACAGCGTTCTGCCATTGTTAGACACAGAATTCGCGGCGTTGTAAGAAGGCCACTATGTTCGTGCAAATGTCCGGTGCTAAGCGTTGCGGACACATCGATCCCACCAAAGAGATGAAGATCATCAATGGATGGCGAAATGCGCACCATGTCTGGAAACAAGTGTTTTATATAGGCCATGACAAGATCGCGGTCAGGGCTGGCACGCATGCGCAAAACCATCCCGCCCAAACCTGTGGGGCGCGTCAAAAGTGCAGCCAAGCCCGCATAGACGCGATCCCAGTCGGTTGTCATGCCAAAACGCTGTCGGCGGCGCGTTGCACACGGGTGGTGGATCCAGCCTCATCCAAAGGATCGCGGCGCAGACGATGGGACAAAGCCATAGGTGCGACGCGCAGCACATGAGTGCGTGCGACTGTGCGTTTGCCCTCATAGGCGGCCAAAGCACGGGCGGCGCGCAGAAGCGTCAATTCGCCCCGCAACCCATCCGCGCCCAGGTTTAAACACAGCTCGGCACATTGGCCAATCAAGGCATCCGTGGTTTTGATCGACTTAATGCCTTTGCGGGCCTTCACGATTTTTGCCCGCGTGTCGGCGTCTTGTTGATTGAACTCTGCCATAAAACTATCGGTGTCGCGCTCAAAACTGTCACGTCGTTTGATGACTAGGATCCGTTCCTGGATATCGTTGGGTGAGCGCACTTCGACCGACAATCCAAAGCGGTCCAACAATTGCGGACGCAATTCGCCCTCTTCCGGATTTCCAGAGCCGACAAGCACAAATTTAGCGGGATGGCGGATCGACAGACCTTCGCGTTCGACAACATTCTCTCCGGATTGAGCGACGTCGAGCAACAGATCAACGATGTGATCTTCCAGCAAATTGACCTCGTCAATATACAAATACCCGCGATTGGCGCGCGCCAGAAGTCCGGGTTCAAAGCGCGTTTCGCCCCGTGTTAGAGCCCTTTCAATATCCAAAGCGCCGACTACGCGATCTTCTGTCGCCCCAAGCGGCAAATCAATCACCGGGGTTGGTTTTTCCACGACAGCCTTGTTTTCGACATCCGCCCAGTCAGGGCAGGTCTTCACTGTTTCCGAATTCAAAGGGCAATCCTGCACCGCTTTGATCTGCGGCAACAACCCGGCCAACGCACGCACGGCTGTCGATTTTCCAGTTCCGCGATCACCAAAAACCAGCACACCGCCGATTCCCGGGTCAATCGCAGTAAGAATCATCGCCAGTTTCATATCGTCTTGGCCAACAATGGCAGAGAAGGGGAACACCTGTTTCATGCAGGGACCTCCGTTAATGTCAGGGGGCTCGAACCGCCCCAAGTTCCGTAATCGCCGCAGATTGTGAAGCGAGCGTAGAGTTCTTCGCGAAACCAATTTCCGTCGCGGACGGCTTTGATTGCGCGGGCATGTGGGCCGTCTTTGTGGGCGAAATCACGCATGCATGACGTGTCCGGCCAGATCGAAAATGTGACCTGTTGCAACCAGGGAACCTCGCCTATGCCGATCTTGAATAAGACGTTTGTGTCATCGCCGATCACAGTGGAAATATCGGGTACTTTTTGCCAGAATTTCACGGCGGCTGCAGGGCGTAATGAAGCGCGGGTCAAAACCGCTAAGGGTCCGGAAGTATAAGAAGAAGTTTCCCTAAACGGAGCATCGCCAGACCATGCGCCCCGTGCCGAAGCTGTGGACAAGTAAACAGTCCAGGATTCGTCTGCTCGGGTGTGGTATTTGCAGTAAATGTCCGCGTTTTGCGTGCGTGCGCGGGCGGTTGCTTCGTCTGGCCAGGTGGCCAGGATCGCATAGACGCCTGTGTTGGGAATTGGCGTGAATCCTTCGCCAGAGCCGGACCCGCATAGCTTCCAGAATTCGATATCCGGCACAGCCGCCATTTGACCGCGCGCGATGCCCATCATGGCAAAAGCCCAAAGTTTCGACACAGGTGTGGCGAAGTGAAAAAAGGAAAGGCTAACGACTTGGGTCATGGTGCACTGTCGCATCACGGGTTGGCGGATGCTTTTCACAAGGTCTCAGGGATTAAGGTGATTGTCAACTAAACTAGACACTTGTAGTGTTGGTCAAATATGACACGAATTGATCCCATAGAATCGATGATCCCCGCGATAGAAGGTGGATCCAATGCAATTGTTGTAGGGGCTGGTCTGGGTGGACTGGCTGCGGCAATGCGGCTGGGTGCGCGTGGGTATCGGGTGACGGTGATCGACAAACTGGATGTGCCCGGTGGGCGTGGCAGTTGCATTCATCAAGATGGTCACCGCTTTGATTTGGGCCCGACGATTGTCACTGTCCCGCAAGTCTATGAGGATCTGTGGAAGGCCTGCGGCCGGAATTTCCACGATGACGTGACGCTTAAACCGCTGACACCATTCTATGAGATCCGCTGGCCCGATGGCACGAAATTCGTCGCACAGCAGGATACTGAGGCCTTGCGCGAAGAGGTGCGCAAGATCTCGCCGCGCGATGTGGTTGGGTTTGATAAATTTCTGAAAGATAGCGCCAAGCGCTATTGGTTCGGCTTCGAAGATCTCGGGCGCCGTCCGATGAATCGGCTCTGGGATTTGGTCAAAGTTCTGCCGACTTTTGGGATGCTGCGGGCGGATCGCTCGGTCTATGCCCACGCGGCGAAACGCTTTCATGACGAAAAATTGCGCATGGCGTTTTCGTTTCACCCGCTGTTTATCGGCGGTGATCCACTGCATGTGACCTCGATGTATATCCTTGTCAGCTATTTGGAAAAAGAGTTCGGCGTGCATTACGCGATGGGCGG
>JBGCEM010000200.1:0-22036 GCA_045106335.1 Paracoccaceae bacterium
TGGGCCTGCCAACCCGAAGCTTGGGGATGGCGCTGGTGATCCTGTCTGCCATCGCAGCAGTGGCCGCGTTTGATGCCGTCGGCTCGATTATCGTGATCGCCATGTTCATCTGTCCCCCGGCAACGGCGCGGTTGCTGACCAACCGCTTGGGCGTGCAGGTCTTTTTGTCGGCGGGGGTAGCCGCAGCATCGGCTCTAACGGGCTATGTATTGGCGGGCTACGGGCCGCTGTGGTTAGGGTATAACGCCTCGCTCAGCGCGGCTGGTATGATTGCGACAGTGTCAGGTGTTTTCTTGGCCGCCGCCGCTGTATTTGGTCCTCACCGACAACGGGTGCGCTGACGCAAAACAGGCGCGGCTTAGGCAGATCTGAACGTTTTATCGACTGCATACATTCGGATACCTTTTTCACCTTTAGGGTGGATAATTAAGGCATTGTAATAATATAATAAAACCGCCTGCGTCCGCCTGCCGCGCGCTGTGCGGTCGCACCTTGGATGAACTTTCCGGAAACCCTTCTAGTTTACACAGCATACGCGGCTTCGTGGGTGTGAGGACCAAGGTTATGGACACATTAATACTTTCCCGAATTCAGTTCGGGGCTAATATATCGTTTCACATTCTATTCCCGACGATCACAATCGCGCTGGGGTGGGTGTTGCTGTTCTTCAAACTCCGGTGGAGCGCGACAGGCTCGCAACACTGGCGCGACGCCTACAGCTTCTGGGTCAAGGTCTTTGCTCTCAGCTTTGCGATGGGCGTTGTAAGCGGCATCACGATGTCGTTCCAATTTGGGACGAACTGGCCGGGCTTCATGGAAACAGTCGGCAATATCGCCGGCCCATTGCTGGCCTATGAGGTCATGACCGCATTCTTCCTAGAGGCAGTCTTCCTTGGAATCATGCTGTTCGGGTGGTCCCGTGTGCCGCGTTGGCTGCACACAACGGCGACATTCTTGGTCGCGTTCGGCACCACGATGAGCGCGTTTTGGATTTTGGTGTTGAACAGCTGGATGCACACGCCAGCTGGGTTTGAAATGCGCGATGGTGTGGCCTTTGCGACGGACTGGTGGGCGATTATCTTCAACCCATCGATGCCGTACCGGTTGGCACATATGCTGTTGGCGTCTGGCCTGACAGTCGCCTTTTTGATCGCAGGTCTGTCCGCGTTTCGGATGTTGTTGGGGGATCGCTCGATGGGTGTTTATTCCTCGTTGCGCACGGGACTGATGATGGGCGCTTTGCTGATCCCGATCCAAATTTTCGCAGGCGATATGCATGGTCTGAACACGTTGGAACATCAGCCGCAGAAAGTCGCGGCGATGGAAGGCAATTGGGAAACCGGCCCCAACATACCATTGGTTCTGTTCGCGATCCCCGACGAAGAAGCGCGTGAGAACCGGTTTGAGATTGCTATTCCCAATGGTGCAAGCTTGATCCTGAAGCACAAAGCCGATGGTGTCGTGCCTGGGTTAAACGATTTTGTTGCCGAGGATGGGACACCAGAACATCCGCCTGTTGCGCCTGTGTTCTATGCCTTTCGTATTATGGTCGGTACGGGCTTTGCGATGCTGTTTCTTAGCTGGGGCAGCCTGATCTTGGCGCGTCGTCGCGGTGGGGTAGAGTATATGCCCAAGCCCGTTTTATGGGTTTTGGTCCCAATGGCCTTTTCCGGTTGGGTTGCGACGCTGGCCGGTTGGTATACCACCGAAATCGGACGCCAACCCTGGTTGGTGCAGGGGGTACTAACGACCAAAGAAGCCGTCGCGGCTGTGCCCGCAGCCTTCGTCGGAACAACACTTGCAGCTTATTTGGCAATTTACGCCATCTTGCTCGCCTCGTATATCGCTGTGTTGTTCTTCCTGGCGCGCAAAGCTGTAACGGGTGATGTGCCACGCAGACGTACACCCATGGCGGGCGAGGCAATCTCGCACGTTCCGGCGGAATAGAACGATGGATACATTTTTCGCCAACCCGTCCGAGACGCTGCCCTTCATTTTCGCAGTGCTCATGGGTGTTTCCATTCTGATCTATGTGGTCTTGGACGGATTTGATCTGGGCGTCGGGGTGCTTTTCCCCTTCGCTTCGGATGATGAAAAAGACATGATGGTCGCCTCAATTGGGCCGTTTTGGGATGCCAACGAAACCTGGCTGGTCCTTGCGGTAGGCCTGTTACTTGTCGCTTTCCCGTCGGCCCATGGGGCAATTTTGACGGCCTTGTATTTGCCAGTGGCAGCCATGCTGATCGGTTTGATCCTGCGCGGTGTCGCGTTTGAATTTCGTGTCAAAGCGCCTTTGCCGTGGAAGCGCACTTGGAACTACGCATTTTATGCGGGCTCGCTGCTGACATCGCTCAGTCAGGGCTTCATGCTTGGCAAGTACATCATGGGGTTGGAAACGGCCGCCGCGAACTGGGCCTTTGCGGCTGTCACCGCTGTCTTCTTGACGGTTGGGTATTCTGCCATCGGGGCGGCCTGGCTGATCCTGAAAACCTCAGGTGAATTGCAGCGCAAGGCCGTGTCGTGGGCTAAAGGTGGAATTTGGGGCCTTGTGTTGGGCATGCTGGCTGTATCAATGGCATCCCCCTTGGTCAGCGACCGCATCTGGGCCAAGTGGTTTTCGATCCCCGAAATCTTCTTGTTGGCGCCACTACCTCTGATCTCAATTGCGCTTGTGGTCATCTTGTGGGTCTCTCTGCGCCATCTGCCGACGCCAAGTGATGCATGGGCATGGGTGCCCTTCGCAGCCACAATTGCATTGTTTGTCTTGGCGTTCTTTGGCTTGGCGTACAGCTTTTATCCGTATGTTGTTCCGGAAAAACTGACGATCTACGAAGCGGCGTCTGCACCAGAAAGTCTGTTCATCATTCTCGTTGGGACCTGTTTCGTGTTGCCAATGATTTTGGGGTATACTGCGCTGGCTTACGCCGTCTTCCGAGGGAAAGCGCAGCACCTGACATATGATTAAGGCAGGGTTTATGATCTCGGTTTCAGGGTAGTCGACTCATACCGCGGCATGCTAAATGTCGCGGTATGGTGCATTCTGACCCCAATATAAGCGATAGCTCCCCAGTTATCCGGCAACTGGACGAGGCCTCGATAAACCGCATTGCGGCAGGTGAAGTTGTCGAGAGACCCGCCTCGGCTGTCAAAGAACTCGTCGAAAATGCGCTGGATGCTGGGGCCCGCCGGATAACGATCGACTATGCCGATGGCGGCAAACGCCTGATCCGTGTGAGTGATGATGGCTGTGGAATAACGCCCCAGGATCTGCCTTTGGCTTTGTCCCGGCACGCAACCTCCAAAATCGACGGTTCAGATCTGCTCAATATTCACACGTTCGGATTTCGAGGCGAAGCCCTTCCCTCTTTGGGGGCGGTCGGGCGGCTTACGATTAGCAGCCGCGTGACAGGGCAAGACGCGGCTGAGATTTCGGTGACAGGCGGTGTGACAAGTACAACACGCCCAACTGCGCTGAACGCAGGGACGGTTGTTACCCTGAAAGACTTGTTTTTCGCAACTCCCGCGCGGCTAAAATTCATGCGCACAGACCGCGCAGAGTCCCAGGCGATCACAGATGTGGTTAAGCGATTGGCAATGGCCGAGCCCTTTGTCAGCTTTACGTTGCGAGATGTTTCGGCCGAATCCCCGCGCAAAGTGTTCCAAGTTGATGGTCAAAGCGGCGATCTATTCGATGCTTTGCACGGTCGATTGTCCGCGATTCTGGGGCGTGAATTCGCGGAAAACGCTTTGAAGATTGATGCCACACGGGACGGATTGCGACTGCTGGGCTATTCCGCGCTGCCGACCTATTCACGCGGATCCGCTGTTGCGCAATATCTGTTCGTCAATGGGCGCCCGGTGCGCGACAAGTTGTTGATTGGGGCCTTAAGGGCGGCGTATTTCGATGTGCTCAGCCGGGATCGACATCCAGCAGCGGCGCTTTTCTTGGATTGTGATCCCAATTTGGTCGATGTGAATGTGCATCCTGCCAAATCCGAGGTCCGGTTCCGCGATCCAGGCCTGGCGCGCGGGTTGATCGTTTCGGCGTTGAAACATGCTTTGGCGGAAGCGGGACACCGCGCATCAACCACTGTTGCCTCTGCCACGTTGGGTGCCATGACGCCAGAACCCACTGGCGCGCGCGTCTATCAGATGGAGCGGCCATCCTACGCGGCCCGAACGGCCAGCTATCAAAGCCAAGCCCCTGCGTTTCAAGAAGCGGCCCCAGAATTTGCACCGCAATTTGCGCCGGATTTTGCGCCGGTCTCTGGGCGTGTGGTCGAACCCGAGCCGGACCTGGGTGTTGGGGACGCAGCGCAGAACCCCTTGGGTGCCGCGCGCGGACAGGTGCATGAGAATTATATTATTGCGCAAACAGCCACAGGGATGGTCATTGTTGATCAACATGCCGCGCATGAACGGTTGGTTTATGAAAAGCTAAAACGGCAAATGGCGGATCAAGGCGTCTCGGCCCAGGCGTTGCTGATCCCGGAAATTATTGAGCTTTCCGATACAGATCGCGGGCGGATCCTGGATATTTCGGATGATTTGACTAGGGCGGGTCTTGAATTGGAAGCCTTCGGCCCCGGCGCGATTGCCGTCCGCACAACACCTGCGATCTTGGGCGAAGTCGACGGGCGGGCTTTGGTTTTAGACATCTTGGATGAGCTTTCGGACCAGGACAGCAGCCAATTGGTGCAGGCAAAACTGGATGCAATTCTGTCGCGCGTCGCATGCCACGGCTCTATTCGTTCGGGCCGTCGCATGCGCGCCGAAGAGATGAACGCTTTGCTGCGCGAAATGGAAGCGACGCCGCTGTCGGGGCAGTGTAACCATGGGCGACCGACCTATGTGGAACTGAAACTGTCGGATATCGAACGGCTGTTCGGGCGCACATGATCCAGATTGGATCGCATCAATTTAGCCTACAAGACCCGGTTGTGATCGCGTCTTTCGTGGGTGCAGCTTTGGCCCTTTTGATCCTGATTTTGCTGTCTGTGACCCTTGCACGCGCGGGTCGGTCTGCCCGGGCGACAGAACCCTTATCACGTCAAGTCGGAATTTTAAGCCATAATGTCAATGCTTTGGCGCAGGGTCAGGAAGGGTTGCGCGCCTCTGTACAAATGGTTTCGGATACCGCGACGAATGGGCAGGCGCATTTGGCGCAAACGTTAGAACAGCGTTTGGCCGAAGTGCAATTTCAGATGCAAGAGCGTCTGTCGGACAATCAAGCGCGCTCACAACGTTCCATGGTAGATCTGCAGGAACGGATGAAAGAAACGCTGCACGGCTCGTCCAAACAAACAGCGACGTCGTTAAGTGCGCTGCAGGAACGGCTTGCTGCGATTGATAAGGCGCAGGACAATATCACGAAGTTGTCGGGCGATGTGCTAAGTCTGCAGGACATTTTGTCGAACAAACAACGCCGGGGTATGTTTGGTGAAATTCAGCTGCAGGATATCGTGTCCAAAGCGCTGCCGGCGGACAGTTATGCGTGGCAGGCGACGTTGAGCAATGGCAAACGCGCCGATTGCTTGATCCATTTGCCAAATCCTCCGGGCCCGATTGTGATTGATGCGAAATTCCCGCTTGAGGGTTTTGAGGCTTTGGCCGCTGCGGAAACGCGGGATCAGGCCGAGCGGTGCTTGAAAGCCTTCGGGGCATCCGTCAAAAAACACATTCAGGATATCTCGGACAAATATATCCTTGATGGGGAAACGGCGGATGGGGCGTTAATGTTTGTGCCATCCGAAGCGATCTATGCCGAATTGCACGCGCGTTTGCCAGAAGTTGTGCGCGCAGGGTTTGCAGCCAGGGTTTGGATCGTTTCGCCGACCACATGCATGGCAACGCTCAATACGATGCGCGCGATCCTTAAAGATGCCCGGATGCGCGAACAGGCGGGGGAAATCCGTAAAATGCTGAAGAATTTACACCGCGATGTGGAACTTGTGGTCGAACGTGCCGGTAAGTTAGAGCTGCACTTCGATCAAGCGCGGCGTGACGTGGATGGCTTGACAACGGCTGCGGAACGGGCTGGTAAACGGGCTGCGCGCTTGGACAATTTCGATTTTGAAGAGCTACAAGAGGATGCGAAAGTTGTCCCTCTTACGCAACCTGACGGGTGAATCCAGCGATTGGCGAATGCGCGTCAGTCAGGTCGCAGCGCAGGCAAACCAATGCCTGTGGCTTCAAATCCGCCGTCGACGGCCAAAATCTGCCCCGTGACATAGCTGGCCTCGTCTGACAGCAAAAAGCAGATCGCGGCGGCCAGCTCGGTTTCCGTTCCATAGCGGTTCAAGGGCAGGGCATCGTGATAGGCGCTGATGATCTCAGGGGTATGCACGGCCATCGCCAATTTTGTGCGAACGGGACCTGGCGCGACCCCATTAACGCGGATGCCATACTCGCCCAATTCGACGGCATATTGCTGGGTTAGATGCGCTAAGGCGGCCTTTGACGTTCCATATGCCACGCGCAAGGTGGACGCCCGCAGTCCAGAAATTGAGGTAATGTTCACAACGGACGCGCCCGTAGTGGCCTTCAGCATGGGCGTAAAGCGCTGCGTCATCAGGAATGGGCCGTCCAAATTCGTGGCCATTACCGCGCGCCATGTGTCAAAATCAGTGTCCTCAATGGGGCCAAACCGCGCCAAGCCCGCATTGTTGACCAAGCCTGTCAGGTGCGGCCAGTGGTTCGATAGATCTTGGTGCAGTGCTGTAACTTGGTCAGGGTCTGAAACGTCGGTGGCAAAGGTCAGTATATTGCCTAAGCCCTTCGATGCGTTGGATAATTCGTCCGCATCGCAATCCACCATGGCAACGTGCCAGCCCGCGCTCAGAAGTTTTTGCGTCGTGGCCAGTCCTATGCCGCGCGCTGCGCCGGTGACGATAGCTGTCTTCATGATGTGTTATCCTATTCGTGGAGGCTGTGCGGCTAACTTCGCCAGGGATGGCCTGCAAGTACTTGTTTTAAAGAATAACTTGGTGTGCGCGACACGATTGGGCACCATAGGCATTGACCACCTAAGCGCGCGGATGGGGCAAGCAGCGCGTCACTTGGCATAGGAATCTCAAACTCTGCTAAAGTTAGTTCCAGCTCTGCGCGGTCCGAAAGACGTGCTTTGCGGGGCGCTTCAATCGCGAATTCGATGTCTGTGCCAGGTTTGTCGTTTGTGCGGCAATCCCATAGGCTCCAGGCGTGGTTTGGCGGACTGTTTGGTAGGCTGGCGCAGATTTGCATCGCGCGCGTTTTCAAGTGATGGGCGATTTGCGGGGCGATTTCGCCTGGGCCGGATCCTTCAACGCCTGAGCGGAAAAGGGCCGTCCATCCTTGCGCCTGTGTTGGCAACACCAAAACGCGCGACATATCTCGGCTAAGAGGCAGAAGCGTGCGAAACTGGCTTTCGAGTCCGCCAAAAGTGCGCTTGGCGCGGGCAGGTCGCCCTTGCGCTGCCTCAAGTTTGGTATAGGCCTGCGCCACATCCGGAACGGACGCCTCGATTAACGCAAAATCCTGCGTCACAGCGTGCCACGTTTGAAATACCGAGCCATCCCCGCGATCAAAAGCGCCGCCGCGTTTCAGGAGTTTTTCGATCACTTGCATGGGACTGATGTTCCGTTGTGACTAAACTGCCGCAAGACTGACGCAAATGCGCGAAAATGAAAACCCCGGCTGCTAGGGCCGGGGTTTGATGTGTTTCTAGGATTTGAGTGTGCGTTTAGATGCGCAGGAAGGGTTGTGCCAATTTCGGGATAAGGCCGCGGAAGGTCAGCGGCGCGTCTGTCACGGCCAGGCAAATACAGTCTTCGTGGATATCTGCGACTGGTGTGTGGTGCAGATCTGTATCAGCGATTTCGACGTCGCCGCGTGCGAAGTAGTCGTCTTCGTCCTGAAACGCACCTTGCAGCACCATCGTCATTTCCGTGCCTTTGTGCCCATGATCAGGCATCGCGGCACCAGCTGGTATGAACAACAGTCGTGCAGAGGCTGCGTTGGATGTTTTCAAAATCGCTTGTTTCACGCCCAAACCGACAGGTTTCCATTTGATCGACTTCAGATCGCCCCCCACATAGTCCTGCAGCGGCGTCGGTAAGATGCCGTTGGGGCGTTTGATCTGTTTTGGTACATCGATGGGGCCACCGGCGATCAAGGCCAAAGTCGCTTCTAAGCTGCCAGTGGCCATTTCGGGTTTGCCGTCCCGTGTGTCTTCTAAGACCGCACCCCCAAGGCTGTCATAGCCTTCAGCTTCGGCCCGGCAGACATCGCACAGGGAAATATGTGTCGCGACCATCAGACTAAAAGCTTCTGGCAGCGTTCCAGCGGAATACGCCATCAGAATGTCCGGGCTCAGGTGATGTTTAATTTCATGTGGCATAACACGGCTCATTTCATTGCGTGGCGCAGACGTTCCAGCGCCAACCTAATTCTGGATTTGATCGTGCCAAGGGGCAGACCGGTTATCTGGGCGATTTCGGAATGGGACATATCGCCGTAGTAAGCCTTTTGAACCAAGTCCCGTTGCGCTTCTGGCAAGTCTTGAAGGGCGCGGTTCAGAATATTTGTTTCTTCCTGCAGGACCAACACATCGTCCTGTTCGGGCTCAGCCTCTGGGCCCCAGGGCAAATCCTCGGGCTCGGGTCGCCTTTCGCGGCGCAGGATGTCGATCCGACGGTTGCGTGCGACAGTAAAAATCCACGTCGCCACCGAGGCCCGCGCAGGATCAAACATGTGCGCTTTGAGCCAAACAGTGGCCATGACTTCCTGCGCGCACTCTTCAGCAAGCGTCGCATCTGCGCCGGATTTCATCAGAAATCCTTTGATGCGCGGGGCAAAATGGCCGAACAACTCGGCAAAGGCCGCCTTGTCCTGATCCGTCGCGATACGTGCCATGTGATCCACCCAGTGCGATCTGGGATTGTCTATGTTGCTGTCTGCGCTCACAGATTTTGACCCGACCCTGCTGTCATCTGACCTGTCCTCGGGCCGCGTTTGTGCGGCAAGGACCATTTTCGATACGCTGACGTTCGAAGAGATTTCAAGGCGTGGTAACATGTCAAAGGTACGCAGGCCTTAATCTTTTGGATCAAAGTTTTTTTCTGTGCAAAACAGTGCACAAGTGTAAACTTAAGTTGACATGAAAAAATTCAGTCCGTTTACATCCAATTGAGCCGCCCGGCCGTACTTACCCCAAATGCAACCATCAGGAATGATCTATGCCCTTTGAACTTCAGGCCGATGGGCCGCGCAAAATTGCTGTCATTGGCGCGGGGATTTCGGGTATGGGCGCAGCCTACGGTTTAAGCAAGGCGCATCGTGTGACGCTGATTGAGTCCGAGCCGCGTTTGGGGGGGCATGCTCGGACTTTAATTGCAGGCAAACGCGGCGATCAACCTGTTGATACAGGGTTTTTGGTCTTTAATTACGCCAACTACCCGTTGATGGCTAAGCTGTTTGATGATTTGTCAGTGCCTGTCGTCAAATCCGACATGAGCTTTGGCGCGTCGATCAAAGGCGGTCAGTTAGAGTATGCGTTGGCCAGTTTGGATGCGGTTTTCGCCCAACGTCGTAACTTTGCCAATCCGAAATTCCTGCGCATGTTGCGCGATGTTTTTCACTTCAATGCCAATGCTGTGCGGGTTGCCAATATAGATCGCACGGCGACAGTTGGTGACTTCCTGAAGGAATTGCGGACCGGCGCATGGTTTCGCGATTACTACCTTTTGCCGCTGTCAGGTGCGATCTGGTCGACGCCCACGGAAAAGATTATGGATTTTCCAGCGCATGCGATGGTGCAATTTTTTGAAAACCACGCCTTGCTGAATTATTCCGGCCAGCATCAATGGTATACAGTTCAGGGCGGCTCTGTTGAGTATGTGCGCCGGCTTGAGGCTGCGATGAGGCAACGCGGTGTGGACATTCGCGTAGGATCGCCTGTTCAAGAGGTCACGCGCACGGATGGAGCTGTGCAGATCAAGTTGCAAGGGGCAGCTTGGGAAAGCTTCGACGAGGTGGTGTTTGCCACGCATAGTGATGACTCGCTTCAGATGTTGGGGGACGCGCTGCCGCACGAAGTGCGCGCGTTGGGGGCTGTGAAATATCAACCCAATGACGTGGTGTTACATTGCGATGAAGCGATTATGCCCAAGCGACGTAAGGTTTGGTCCAGCTGGAATTATACCGAAGATGCCAGCGTCAAAGACGACACGATTGACCTGACATACTGGATTAACAAATTGCAGCCCATTCCGATGGATGATCCGCATTTTGTGACTTTGAATTCCAAACGGACCATCCGCGAAGAGCTGATTTATGATCAAACGGTGCTGCGCCATCCGGTCTATGATCTGGCGGCTTTGGCCGCGCAAGACGCGGTGCGGCAGTTCAATGGGACCGCCAATACCTGGTTCTGCGGGGCTTGGATGCGCAACGGCTTTCACGAAGATGGGCTGGCAAGTGCGGTCGAAGTGACCGACGCTATCGCACGCAAAGACGCCGCCCAAATCGCCGCTGAATGACCGAAACCGTCGATCATATTGAGGGCGTCACCTATCATGGGCGCAAAGGCGATATCACCAACGCCTTTCGCTACACCGTGGATTATGTTCTGCTGGACGCCGAAGCTACGCCGGAAGTGCCGACATTATTTGCGCGCAATGGGCGTGGTGTGACAGCGCTGAACGACATTGATCACGGGGGGGCACCAAAGGCGGGGCGCGGGCCATTGTGGGTGCGCGAGGTTCTGCAGTCACATCAAGTGGTTGGCGTGTCCAAGATAGAGCTGCTCGCACAGCCAAAAGTGCTGGGTCATGTCTTCAATCCGGTGTCCTTTTGGCTGTGTCGGCGTGCGGATGGTGCGCTGATTTCAGTAATTTCTGAAGTTTCGAACACCTTTGGCGACCGTCATTCTTATCTGTGTACGCACGCTGATCTGCGCCCGATTTTGGCTCAGGACCGTTTGCATGCGCACAAGATTTTACACGTCTCGCCTTTTCAACCGGTCGCGGGCGGCTACGAATTCCGCTTTGATATCTCAGATACGCGCATTGGGATCTGGATCAACTATTCGCACTCAGAAGGCGGGTTGGTAGCCACGCTGACTGGCACACGGCAACCGCTAAGCAATGCGTCGATCTTGAGAATGATGTGGCGCCGACCTTTCGGGGCGCGACGGGTTTTGGCCTTAATCCATTGGCAGGCGCTGAAATTATGGGCGAAAAAGGCGCTGTTTCGGTCGCAACCCGCCCCGCCAGAACAGAAATTGAGCCGCGGCTGGTCAGCTAAGGACGGAGTAGCCGGCGAATGAACGCGGCCCGTCCCAACTTAGTGTCTTATGGGCTGTTCGCGGCCCTTTTGGCGTCTGCTGGGCTGCCGATTTATATTCACGCGCCTAAGTTTTATGTGGATCAATATGGCGTATCTTTGGCGTCTTTAGGGGCTGTTTTGTTTGGTTTGCGCCTGCTCGATGTGGTGCAAGATCCGCTGTTGGGGCGCTTTAGCGAAGTGCTGCGCGGCCATCGTGGAATTGGCGTGATGATAGGCTGTGCTGTCATGGCGCTTGCGATGCTAGGCTTGTTTGCCGTGGAGCCGCCCGTGCCGCCGCTGATTTGGTTCGGCCTCATGCTCACATTCGTGTTCTCGGGGTTCTCGTTTCTGACCATCAATTTTTATGCCCAAGGCGTGCTGAAGGCCGACACGTTGCCCGGGGATGGGCATTTAATGCTGGCGCGGTGGCGCGAAACAGGCGCGCTGTTGGGGGTTTGTGTTGCCTCAATTGCGCCTGTCTTGCTGGGCGGCGCGGTGGGGCAGCCCTTTGCGGGCTTCGCAGTTGGGTTTGCGGTTTTGGCCTTGTGCGCGACTTTGGCTATGCGGGGGGAATGGCGCGCGGGCCGTGTTGTGCCTGGTGCTGGAATTCTCGCGATTGTGCGCGACAGTTTGGCCCGACGCCTGTTGTTGATCGCCCTGGTAAATGCCACCCCGGCTGCGGTGTCGTCGACCTTGTTCCTGTTCTTTGTGGAAACCCGCCTGCAAGCGCCGGGCAAAGAGGGCGTTTTGCTGTTGCTGTTCTTCCTAAGTGCGGCGATGTCTGCGCCGCTTTGGGCGACAGCTGCGGAAAGGGTCGGGGCGAAGAAAGTATTACTGTTCGCCATGGTCTTAGCGATCTTTGCGTTTGGTGGGGCAACTGCATTGGGACCCGGAGATTGGACGTTGTTTGCGGTGATCTGTATCGCCTCTGGGGCCGCGATGGGCGCAGACTTGACGCTGTTGCCCGCAATTTTCGCACGCCGCATGGCTGTAATTTCGCCCTCTGCCGCCGAAGGGTTTGGCCTTTGGGCGTTTGTTTCTAAATTTACCTTGGCCTTCGCAGCGGTCGCTGTGCTGCCGGCTTTGGACCGTGCTGGATTTGAGTCGGGCGTGGAAAACAATTCTGACGAAGCCTTGTGGTTGCTGTCCGCGCTTTACGCGGGCGTGCCATGCATTTTGAAACTGGTGGCCATTGGATTGCTGGCAACCACAAACTTGAAGGAGACCTAAGACTATGGAAGCCGTCTTTTTGGGACTTCTCGGTGTTGTTATTGCCCTGGGCGCTGCCTGGGCGCGAGGTCAGTACGCGAGCTTTTTGAGTCAAACACCAGACAATTACGCCGCGGGCAAAGCCGGGCAATTCGATATCCGAACGCAATTTAATGGCCCAATTTTGTGCGAAGGCGTCATTTTTGGGCTTACGGGTAAGGTTTCGTCCCGGTTTGAGGCCGAGTTTGAGTGCAATTGGACAGGCAATCGGTGTGTCATGACCGAAACATTCCGCTATGATGACGGCAGTGTACAGAATCGGGCATGGAAGCTTGATCTGGGCAATGACGGTAAAATCAAAGCGACGGCCGAAGATGTGGTCGGAACAGGCACAGGAACGCAAATGGGCGATGCAGTTCAGCTAAAATACAAGCTGAAGTTGCCGGAAGCCTCTGGCGGTCACGTGCTGGATGTGGTGGATTGGATGTATCTGGCGCCGAACGGGGCCATCATCAACCGATCACAGTTCCGAAAGTACGGAATTCAGGTCGCAGAACTGGTCGCAACGATGCGGCCCTTGGACACAATGGAAGAACGGAAAGCAGCGTGACGACAAGAGACTGGGTAGGCAAAAAGTATTGGTTGGTTGGTGCAAGCGAAGGACTGGGGGCGGCGCTTGCGCAGCGTTTAAGTTCTGCGGGAGCCGAAGTCATCGTTTCTGCCCGGTCTGCGGACGTCCTTGCTGAAGTCGCGACGGCACTGCCGGGCGCGGCACGTGCTGTTGTTGTGGATGTTCAAGACGATGAAAGTGTGATCAAAGCCGCCGCCGAGATCGGACCGGTCGACGGTGTTGTGTTGCTGGCAGGCGCGTATTGGCCGTTTGGCGCGAAAGAGTGGAACGCCGAACAAGGTGTGACCATGGCGGATGTGAACTTCACGGGCTTTATGCGCGTCTTGGGCCAAGTTGTCCCAGGTATGGTTGAGCGTGACAGCGGACATATTGTTGTGACGTCCAGCCTGGCAGGCTTTCGCGGATTGCCCCGATCCATAGGGTATTCCGCGTCAAAAGCGGCGACGATGTCGTTGGCGGAAAGCATGTACGCTGATTTGCGCAAAACCGGCGTCGACGTGCAATTGGCCAATCCTGGATTTATCCGGACCCGGCTTACGGCCAAGAACAATTTCAATATGCCGTTCATTATGGAACCAGAGGTCGCTGCGCAGGAGATCTTCGAGCTCATGAACTCGGATTCCTTCAAAAAGAGCTTTCCCTTGGGGTTCTCTTTGCTGTTCCGTGCGGCTCAATTTCTTCCCGATGCACTCTATTACCGCATCTTTAAATGAACTGAGCGGTTTTTGCGCTCTGATTAGACATGCGTTTGTGCGTGATGGCGATCAGGATGTTCCAGATGTGGCACCGCGTTAAACATGACGGGGGACATCGTGCCCCCGATTGGAAATAGGCGGTGCATGGAACTGTTCATGATCGCGAGGCCGATGTTGGCCATGCTGGAGATATCCAGCTTTAGGTGAAGACGCAGACTCATCGCGATGACGCCGCCGGACGTCACGACCAGTGCCGGACCCGCGCCTTGGGCGATTTCGGCCAGCGCGTCCTGGATACGGTTTTCGAATTCGGCGAATTTTTCGGGCACGGCCTCGAGCTTGTCCTCTTTCCAAGCCTGAAGGACGACCGGAAAGTGGTGCGCGAACTCAGAAGGGTCGTTTGGGGCTTTGATCCCGTGTTCGGTTTCTAACGCCTGCGCCATTGTGAAATATTCAAGTTCATTCAGGCGTGGATCCTCAATTGCATTGAGGTCGGTCGCCATGCCTTCGGCAGTTTCACGATGCCGTCGCAACGTACCAGTGTAAAGTCGCGCGTGTGCGTTATGCGTCTCTTTTAGGTGCTGTCCGAGCCACGCGGCTTGCTGATGCCCAAGTGGACTTAGGCGGTCATAATCGGCTTCGGATGTGGCTTGCGCGTTCGCCTGGCCGTGACGGATGAGTGTAATGTGAGACATGGGACCTCTGGTGTCGTTGGGTCTTTGATAGGGCAGCATTTGAGCGTGTGCCAGAGGGCGGAAGCCTCCGGCGGGAGTTTATTTGGCTAAGTGAAGTTGTGCGTGTTTTGACCTGTATCGGAAACTCGTGCGATGTGTTGTGCCGGGAAGGGTGCGGGTTTTGTCGGATTTGGTCTTCGTGCTGTCGGGTCGGGCTGGATACAGTTAGGCCAAATCTAGGGAGGCACGCGCGATGTCGGGCAAGGTTACATTTACTTTGGATGGTCAGCAGGTTGAGGCTGATGCTGGTTTGACGATTTGGGAAGTTGCGCATGGGCGCGGTCTGGTGATCCCGCATCTGTGCCACAAACCTGCGCCTGGGTATCGTCCCGATGGGAATTGTCGGGCTTGTATGGTTGAGGTGGATGGCGAGCGGACCTTAGTGGCCTCCTGTATTCGTGAAGCCGTTGATGGTATGATTGTGACGACCAATTCGGCGCGTGCGGAGGGTGCGCGGCGCATGGTTGTAGAAATGTTGGTGGCAGATCAGCCAAAGCGGGATGTGGCGCATGATCGGTCGGCGCATTTGTGGGACATGGCGGATCTGAATGGTGTGTCCACCAGTCGTTTCCCCAAGTTGGAAGAGGGGCGTATTCCCCTATTGGATGACAGTCACGTGGCTATGAGCGTGAATTTGGATGCGTGTATTCAATGTGGCTTATGTGTCCGGGCGTGTCGTGAAGTTCAGGTCAATGATGTGATTGGGATGGCGGGTCGCGGGCAGGATAGCTACCCAACCTTTGATTTTGCTGATCCGATGGGAGTTTCGACCTGTGTGGCGTGCGGTGAATGTGTGCAGGCCTGTCCGACGGGTGCGCTGATGCCTTCCACTGTGACGGAAGGTTCAGGGGTCGGTGATAGCAAGGATTTCGAGGAAGAGATTGACAGTGTTTGCCCTTTTTGTGGTGTGGGCTGTCAGGTGTCGTTGAAGGTGAAGGACGGGCAAGTCAAATATGTCGAGGGCATAAATGGGCCTGCGAATGAGGGTCGTCTATGCGTGAAGGGTCGGTTCGGCTTTGACTATATTCATCACCCGCACCGACTGACCAGGCCTTTGATCCGCCGCGAGGATGCGCCTGCAAAGGGTTTGAATGTGGATCCTGACAATTGGCAGCAGGTGTTTCGTGAGGCGACGTGGGAAGAGGCGCTGGATTTGGCCGCACAGGGGCTGAAAGGTCGGGGGCGTGAAGTTGCCGGATTTGGGTCTGCGAAATGTACCAATGAGGAAGCTTATCTGTTCCAGAAGTTCATCCGGCAGGGCTTTGGTCACAACAATGTCGATCATTGTACGCGGTTGTGTCATGCATCTTCAGTTGCGGCATTGATCGAAAATGTTGGCTCGGGGGCGGTGACGGCAACGTTTAACCAGATCGAGCATGCGGATGTGGCGATTGTGATTGGGGCCAATCCGATTGAGAATCACCCAGTTGCGGCGACCTACTTTAAGCAATTCACAAAACGTGGTGGAAAGCTGATTGTGATGGATCCGCGTGGGCAAGCGCTGAAGCGGTTCGCGACGCATATGTTGCAGTTTAAGCCCGGTGCGGATGTGTCGATGTTGAATGCGATTATGGCGACGATTGTGGAAGAGCATTTGTATGATCAGCAATATATCGAAGCCTATACCGAAAATTGGGAGGCCGAAAAAGAGCACCTAAAAGGCTTTGCGCCGGAGTTGATGGAGGATTTATGCGGGATTCCAGCGGAAACTTTGCGGGCCGTTGCTCGGGATTTTGCGACGGCGAAAGCGGGTATGATTTTCTGGGGTATGGGCGTGTCGCAGCACATTCATGGAACGGATAATTCGCGATGTTTGATCTCGCTTGCGTTAATGACCGGGCATGTTGGACGCCCTGGAACGGGGCTGCATCCATTGCGTGGACAGAACAATGTGCAGGGCGCGTCGGATGCTGGTTTGGTGCCGATGTTCTTGCCCGATTACCAGACAGTCACTGATGATCGTGTGCGCAGCGCCTTCACGGATGTGTGGGGTTCGGGCGATTTTTCCAATGAAAAGGGTCTGACGGTTACGGAAATCATGGATGATGTGCATGCGGGCAATATCAAAGCCATGTACATCTTGGGTGAAAACCCGGCCATGTCGGATCCTGATGTGGAACATGCGCGGGACGCTTTGGCGAAGCTGGATCATTTGGTCGTGCAGGATATTTTCATAACGGAAACAGCCAATTACGCAGATGTGATCTTACCAGCTTCGGCGCTGTATGAAAAATCGGGCACGGTGTCGAACACCAACCGGCAGGTTCAAATGGTGCGTCCTGCGGTGGCGCCCCCTGGTGAGGCACGTGAGGATTGGTGGATTGAGGTCGAACTGGCCAAGCGCTGCGGATTGAACTGGACCTATACCCACCCGTCTGAGGTATTCGCGGAAATGGCGCTGAACATGCGCAGCTTGGACAACATTACTTGGGATCGGTTGCAGACCGAGGCCGTGACCTATCCATCGCTTAGCCCCGAAGATCCCGGGCAGGCAGTTGTGTTTGGCGATGGGTTCCCCCGCCCCGATGGGCGCGCGCGCTTCACGCCTGCGACGGTGATCCCGCCGGATGATTTGCCCGATGCCGACTATCCGATGATTATGACCACGGGGCGTCAGTTAGAGCATTGGCATACGGGCTCAATGACCCGCCGGGCTTCGGTTTTGGATGCAGTTGAGCCGGAGGCGAATTGCTCTTTGCACCCATCTACTTTGCGAAAACTTGGGGTTGCGCCGGGCGGGATGGTGCGTTTGACGACGAAGCGGGGCTCGATCACAATTATGGCGCGCGAAGACCGGGCGGTCTCGCCTGATATGGTGTTTGTGCCCTTTGCCTATGTTGAAGCGGCGGCGAATGTCCTGACCAACCCCGCGATTGATCCATATGGAAAGATCCCAGAGTTCAAATTCTCAGCGGTGCGGGTCGAAAAAGCCGAAGAGCCAGTTGCTGCGGAATAACGCGACACGCTCTAACTGCGCTGATCCTTGGGCGAGTCGAGGATCACGTATGTTGTAATCGCGGCAACATTCGCAACTGTGCCCAATGTTTCGGTGTGGAACGCCTTATAGGCTTTCAGATCGGCACATTCGACGCGCAATAGGTATTCTATGTTACCGGTTGTGTTGTGACATTCCACGACTTCTGGGGCCAATGACATAGCACGTTCAAAGGTTTGCTGTGCGTCGCGGTTGTGCTGACTTAATCCAACGCCGAGGTAGGCGATGAAGCCAACGCCCATCTCTGCGCGCCCCAATTGCGCGCGGTATCCAGTGATAATTCCGCGTCGTTCAAGGTCCTGTACGCGGCGCAAACAAGCCGATGGGGACATGTTTACACGTTCGGCCAGCTCGATGTTGCTGATGCGACCGTTCTTTGTCAGGATCTGCAATATATGATTAGATTTTTCATCAATTTCGTACATATCTTGCCAATCTTTACCCTGAAACAACAATAAAAGCGCATTCATTCTGTGTAAATCACGTCATTATACCATATATGACTTACGACCTTCTTTACGGACTTATACTTTTTGCTTTCGCCAGCTCGATCACTCCGGGGCCGAATAATCTGATGTTGATGGCGTCTGGTGCAAATTTCGGGTTCCGTCGATCCATCCCGCACATGCTGGGGATTGGATTTGGTTTTATGTTTATGCTGGCCATGGTTGGCGCGGGGTTGATCCGGATCTTCGATCTGTGGCCCCGGGCTTATGATGTGATGCGCGTCCTAAGTTTGGGGTACTTGTTGTGGTTGGCGTGGAAAACCGCAACGGCTTCGGGGTTTGGTGACAGTGCTGCATCAGGAAGCCCTTTGACCTTTTTGCAGGCGGCGATTTTCCAATGGGTTAATCCCAAAGCTTGGGCGATGGCGCTTACAGCGATGAGTGTTTATGCACCGGATCGTTCGCTGTTTGCGGTCGCTTGTGTGGCGGCATTGTTTGGCGCTGTGAATTTGCCTTCTGTCAGCACATGGACGTTAATGGGGCAGCAGGTGGCGCGGTTTTTAACCAACCCGAAGCGGCGCGTTGTGTTCAATTATGTGATGGCGGGGATCTTGTTGGCGTCGAGCTTGCCAGTTGTTTTTACCTGATGCGCCCCATATAGGACTTGGGCAAAGGTAAACGGGTTGAGCATGACGCAGTATCTGGATTTCGAAAAACCGCTGGCAGAAATTGAGGGCAAGGCCGAAGAGCTGCGCGCTATCGCACTGGACGCGTCCGAGGATATGGACGTGTCAGACGAGGCTGCGGCTTTGGATGCAAAAGCGGCGAAGATGTTGGAAGATCTCTATAAATCTCTGACCCCATGGCGCAAATGCCAGGTCGCGCGTCACCCAGAACGCCCCCATTGCAAAGACTATATTGCAGCGCTTTTTTCGGATTACACGCCTTTGGCGGGGGATCGTAATTTCGCAGATGATCATGCCGTTATGGGCGGTTTGGCGCGTTTGAATGGAATCCCAGTAGTCGTGATCGGCCATGAAAAGGGCGATGACACCAAAACCCGGATAGAGCGGAATTTCGGCATGGCGCGCCCCGAAGGTTATCGCAAAGCCATTCGTTTGATGGATTTGGCGGACCGGTTTAACTTGCCTGTGATCACATTAGTCGACACGCCCGGCGCATATCCCGGTAAAGGTGCAGAAGAGCGTGGGCAGTCTGAAGCGATTGCGCGATCGACTGAAAAATGTTTACAGATTGGCGTTCCGTTGATTTCCGTGATCATTGGCGAAGGCGGGTCAGGGGGCGCGGTGGCTTTTGCGACGGCCAATCGGGTCGCGATGTTGGAGCACTCTGTGTATTCGGTGATCTCGCCTGAAGGCTGCGCGTCGATTTTATGGAAAGATTCCGAAAAGATGCGCGAAGCTGCCGAAGCCTTGCGTCTGACCGCACAGGATCTACACGGATTGCGGGTTGTGGACCGGGTGATTGACGAACCTTTGGGCGGTGCGCATCGTGCGCCGGACGTGATTTTGGGCAATGTGCGTGCGGCTTTGATGGACATGCTGGGCGAGTTGTCCAGTCAGTCGCGCGAGGATTTGGTGTCCAATCGGCGCAAAAAGTTCCTGGATTTGGGTGCTGCTGGGCTGGCCGCATAGACCCTAGCTGGCCAGCAGCCGCAGACCTTGGGTCACATCAGAGCGTAGGGCAAGGCGCAGGCTGGGCTCGTCCCCTGCGCGCAAAGCTGCGATGATATGGCGGTGATATTGTGGGGCCTCGGTGCGGCGCAAGCGTCCATAAAGGCTGCGCATGGTCGGCCCCAATTGCAGCCAAACGGTCTCTGCCATCGCTAGCATTGCCGGAGCCTGGGCGCGCAGATACAATGTGCGGTGAAATTCCAAATTTGTGCGGATATAGCGCACCGGATCTCGATGGGCGACCGCTTCGGCCACCTCGGAATTGATGCTTTGCAACCGCTCAATCAGCGCAATATGGGCGCGGGGCAGGGCGCGTGAGGCCAGTTCGACCTCAATCAATGCGCGCAATGCGGCCAGTTCTTCGATCCGCTCGTGGCTCAGTTCAGGGGTCGCCACGCGCCCGGACGAGCTGAGCGATAACGCGCCTTCGGCCACCAAGCGCCGCACGGCCTCGCGCGCAGGCGTCATCGACACATTATATTCAGCGCCAATCCCACGCAGGGTGAGCGCCTGCCCGGGCAGGATGTCGCCATACATGATACGACTGCGCAGCCGACGATATACCTGATCATGGGCGGCAGAGCTAAGCGATGAGTTCTTGGGTTTAGCAGGCATTTTGCTATGTGATCACAAAATCAGGCGCCGTCAATCGTCGAAGCGATACCTGTGCAAAGCATGCCCGTGTTTGCGTAACCAGGTTTTGGGTGGACGATAATCACCATACAGTCCCTCAAGCGTGTTCCAAAACGCCGGTGAGTGGTTCATTTCGGCCAAATGCGCGACTTCATGTGCCGCGACATACGTCAGAACCTCGACTGGGGCCATGATCAGCCGCCAGGAATACATCAATCCACCCGCCGACGTGCATGACCCCCACCGCGACCGAGTATCGCGCAAGGTCAGCTTGGCATAGGGTTTGCCCAATAAAGCGGCATATTGATCAGAGGCATAGGCTAGCTCGGATCGCGCTGTCGTTTTCAGCCAGGCCTGCAGTTTTCGCCCGACTTGGGCTGGGGGGCCGGGCACAGCGATCTGATCGTCAGACAGGGAGATCGCGCGCCCTTCGCCAGACGTGATGGTGCGGTCCGCGCCCAAGATCGGGATGACCTGCCCCAAGGTCACGGGCTGGCTGCTGACATGCTGATCCAAATGCTTGCGGATCCAGGGTTCACGCTGCTGTGCAAAATCGGCGGCATCCCTAAGGGCTGCTTTTTTGGGCAAAGTCAACGTCACCCGCCCATCCAAGCGCGACACCCGCAACGTCATCCGCCTTGCTTGTGCTGATCGACGCAAAATAACATCGATATTCGGGGTCCCATATAAGGTTAGATCGTCCATGTCTTTGGTCAGGGCTCCGATTGGCTTTGACACTGCGTGCAACCTGTGGCACTTGGCGCGAACCGTCGACACCAGCGCAGCAAGTTGCAAGAGGGATTTTTCATGCCCAAAGAAGAATGGGGCACCAAGCGTGTCTGCCCAACCACCGGAAAACGGTTCTACGACATGAACCGCGACCCTATCGTATCGCCGTATTCCGGCGAGGTTGTGGAATTGGTCACGGGTAAAACCCGCATGATCGCCGCGGATTCCGAGGATGCCGCCACAACTAAAGCGAAAGTGTCCGCGGAAGGCGAAGATGTCGTCTTGGATGATGACGACACGGATGTTGACGTTGATCTGGGCGATGATCTGCTGGACGACGACGATGATGATGATGACAACGTGTCATTGGATGAAATCGCGGACGTTCCTGCGGAAGAAGACGACAGCTGATCCCAGTTTGGCGTAGCTTTTTGGGATGCGCTAAGATCGCAGTTCCAATTGGCATGATTTTTCTCTTGAACCTGGCGCGGGCTCGGCCTACACCGCGCTGAACAGGCCGTCGTGGTCTGGCTGGAATGGGGCATTAGCTCAGCTGGGAGAGCGCCTGCATGGCATGCAGGAGGTCAGCGGTTCGATCCCGCTATGCTCCACCATTCCGCTTTTTGTAGGGAACCTTTAGCGGTTCTCTAATCCGTCAATATTCTTGCTTACTGCGTGGGCGTTTTAACGTCTGAGGTTGCCTTGGTTCTTCTATGGTTGCCGCCCGTAGTGCAAGAACTCTTTGCCTTGATTGGCGCGTGATCGAGTAGGGTCTTCTATAAGGCCTTGATGTGCGGCCCTAGAGACGCCGCTGGCCGATATGGGGATCAGCGGGTCGGGTCCAAATCTCTCCGCAGAGCTGAAGCGCTCACAGAACCAAACTGGTCTTCCCGATCCCGATCTATTCGATCATTTTGCCCATGCCAGGGGTCGACTTCTTGGACTATTCCTTTTTTGTTTTCAATT
>JBGCEM010000201.1:0-3640 GCA_045106335.1 Paracoccaceae bacterium
CGGCCCAATCCGGACTTTGGCCAGTGGGTGTCGATGCTGCAATGCAGCCCGTCAGAGCCGCCATTCGCTGCAGTGCTGCAATCGAGGGATCGGTGGATTCACACAATGCGGAACAGAAGCCGACGTTGGGATGAACAACGCGAATTCCAATTATCGACCCAAGAATGACCGGAATTCAATCGCCAAATCATCTGTGGTAGAGCCAAATGCTAGTCTAAATGCAGTCTCGATTTCTTCGCCTGCACCGATAGCTTTGTAATATTCGACAATGCTCTCAATCCCACGAGTTTCTACCAAAAAACTCACTGCAACAGGGCCTGCGTTCCAGCCATCGTTTTCACGAAAACCTCGTCTAGTTTGCAGTTCAGTGAGGTTGATGTTGGGATCAATCCGGTTTTCGTATTCAATCATCTCGCGCTTTAACGAGCCCATCCCGAGGTCTTCCCGGACTGAAGTCGCAAAATACTCTGCTGAACCTTCAACTAACCATTCAGGACCAAATAAGCTCATCGCATCTGGGTCACTACAGCATCTCTGATCGACAAGGTAGTACTGAACTGCGGTGTGCCAAAACTCGTGCGCAGACATGTGTATGGCATTAGAATCATCGCTCCAACGTGTGTTCTCTTGGCAAAGAAACATAACACCCAAACCTGCCTCTGCTGCCGGCTCGCAACGCCCAAACTCTGACATCTTCCCCATGCGGTAACTCTCTGGCAGATTGTTAGATCGCAGATAGTTTTTCGTAAGCCATTCAGCATCTGCCGACAGGTAGGCTTGTAACGGAGGCGGGTTTAGCCCTAACTTGGTTTCGATCCGATTGCGGGAAGCCCTCAACGCGACCTCAACCATTTCCCAAACGCTTTGTTTTGCGTCGCTGCTCACTATAATCACATCTCCTTCAAGTGCCCCTGCGTCCGCTAGTGCCCGGCACCAAGTCGCAGCGGATACTATGCTCAGGTCGGGCAGATTTCTTGCAGAGGCCTCAAGATAGGAAATCGAAGCAGTACGAGTACCACGGCCAAATACACCATCTACTCCATTTGGATCATGGCCTGCGTCCAAAAGAGATTGTTGAACGCAAAGGACATCGGCGCGTTGTGCAAAGGCAAATGCCGTGCTCGTCATCAAAAAAGCCACGGAAAAAGCCAATCGAATTAAGAACTTCATTGTTTGCCTCATTTACAACACTTGACTCATTGGTATCGAAGTAAGTTTTGATTGGGAAGGCTACTTGCGGGAGTAAACCGATGTGACTTTGGGCGCTTCGCTGCCTTTAGGGCTTGCGCAGAATCAGCGCGGTAGCTGCCGAAAAAAGGCGATGATCGGCCCATTGCTGCCATTCACCAGTAGGCCGAGATGCTGCGGCGCAGCCCGTCGAAGGAGACATTCGCCGCGCGCGCCAAATTCAGTCCCCTTCGAATTCACACGGCTTACGAACGAAGACGACTTTCGGACGCCACTTGCCGATGTTAGTGTTTGCTGAGAACGGCGGCGCGTTAAAGTCTTTGACGCGGTTGGCAGCTACAAAAAGCTGGAGGCATTGGTGACTGAAATCGTCGACACTTGTATTATGGATCTGCCAACCACTGGTGAACTAAGAGGGACGCTGTTGTGGGCGGATCGATGGGCGGCGTCTCTTTCACATGATCCAGAAGCGTTTTTGGAACTCGTCGACACGCTCTCCGACGCTGACACAGAGCGCACCGATAATTGCCTTATCCTTTTGTCGCGCATTTTGGACGAGGCGCGCATGAACCGTGAAAATGAGGAGCCAGGCGCAGTTGAGTTTTTCCAGGCCTTAGGGTCGGGCCTAGCAGAACGGGCTGAAGCAGGTGAGCTTAATGCCGAGACCCGCTTCGGGCTTTGCCAGACTTACCTCCGCGCCGGTCTCACCCCCCCCGACCAACTGCGCACGATGCCCGGCGCATTTGAGGCTCTTGCGGGTGACCAGATACCCGAGCTTCCGAATGTCGCGGACCTTGCGGAAGGATTTGTCCCTCACGGGGCCACGCCATTTGAAGCCTATACCGGGCTTCGCGAAGTTGCAGGTGCCATGCCGGCTCAAGTAACAACCGCATTTCTAACGCAGGCGATCGGGCAAGGTGAACCACGCATGATTGCTATGGGGCGGTACTTTCTGCTCGATCCAGTTGCGGAGATGCGCGATGCAGCCATCGCCGGGTTTGGGCTGCTAGCGGAAAGCGGAAACGTGGATGCGGCCCTGCTGTCCGACCTTGTCCTGATCCGCAACTGGCTGTCAAACGGCAGTGCGCTCGATGCTCTGATTAAGACTGCGCTGCGGCGGGAGCCATCAGGCGGTTTAGTCCCGCAAGCTTGGCAACTTCATCGGGTGATGACGTCGCTTCCTGATGGCACAGGGTCGCAAAGCATTTTGGGCGTCTGTAGCCGTGGAAGCACGCGCGCGGTGGCTGCGGCAATGATCAAGGAAGGCCACGGGATAAAGGACGCTTATGTCATTCCTTGTTCCAGCAGAGGCGATCAGAAAGCTATCATTGAGCAAATTGAACAGGCGATGACCATGCATGACGTGTCTCCGTCCTACCTGGCCCCTGCCATTGGCTTCGCCCTTGGCGATGGGCTGGCGCGCGGTGCGGTGACGACGCCCGGCTTCCTCGATGTCGCGCCGATGTTCGACATTGGAAATGTGACGCCACAAACCGAAGGGACTGTAGCGCTTATTACAGCGGTTGATCCGGAAGGCGCGCTTGCCGCTCTGTCAGACAACCGCCGCAGTCGGTTGATCGGCAAGAGCCGTGACTGGTTCTCAGAGCATGACATCTCCAGCGGCTGGTTCGTCTCGGACGCCACTTTGATGGCTGCGCTAGAAGAGGCGTCAACGGCCGCCAGCACAAAGAAGATCATTACGGAGCATCTTGAGGAAAGGATGGATCGCTGGGCTAAACTCTTTGCCCGATCAGCGCTGATCCTGCGCCACGACCAGAACGCCCCACCTGACGCGTGGATGAGCTTTGCCGTTGTCGCCCAAGCGCTGGAGGCTGGACGAGAGATTAAGAAGATTCCCGTCTTTAAGGATATCCTCGGGCAAACGCTGGAGGTGGCAGCGGTGCGCGCGATGGAAGATCTCGACGATGAATTTGAGTGGGACACCAAAGATTTCCAGCCGCCTGAAATCCAGGCTGAGCGACAGGGCGAGTTGGCCAAGTTGCTCAGAGGCAGCCCGCTCAAACCGGATCAGATCGATGGCTACCTGACAGCCGTTCTGATCGCCCCAGAATTCGCATCACCAAATGAATGGCTGACGTCGCTGATGGAGGGGATCGAGGTGAATGGGCACGGTTCCATTCAACGCATCTTCGACATCCTTATGTTGCGTTACGGCGCGCTGAACGAGGCTGTGATCCTCGGCGAGATCGGAGGAGAGGTCCGAGACCTACCCCCGAAGCGCTTCCTGGCCTGGACCGAGGGCTTCGCGAAGGCAGTGGATGGCATCCAGGGCGCCTGGCCGAAACGCGCACTGAGCCGTGCTGACAAACAGGTCCTCAATCTGATCCGAAGCGCCGCCAGTGAGAATCTAACACCAACCTTGAAGCCGCTCCTGCCTGGCTGGCTCCAGATGACTGCCGCCAAATGGCGGGAAGATTTGTGAGGTTTAAGC
>JBGCEM010000202.1:0-15310 GCA_045106335.1 Paracoccaceae bacterium
CGCACCGGCCTGACCTTGCATGAAAGCGACAACCGCGTTGAGCTGGACCGCGCCGCCCATGCCCTGCGGATGGCGCAAAATGGACAGCGCGTTGTGGTGGTCAGCTCGGGCGATCCCGGCGTGTTTGCCATGGCGTCAGCCGTGTTCGAAGCACTTGAGACCGGGCCTGCCCCCTGGCGCGATTTGGATATCCGAATTCTGCCTGGGATCACTGCGATGTTGGCCGCCGCGGCCCGGGCAGGCGCGCCTTTGGGCCATGATTTTTGCGCGATCAACTTATCAGACAACCTTAAACCCTGGTCCGTGATCGAAACCCGCCTGCGCTTGGCCGCGCAAGCCGACTTTGCCATGGCGTTCTACAATCCGCGCTCAAAATCCCGCCCTGCCGGGTTTGGTCGTGCCCTGTCTGTGCTGCGCCAAGAATGCGAACCAAGCCGCGTGATCTTGTTTGCCCGCGCGGTCAGCACGCCCGAAGAAACGCTGCATATCACAAGCCTTGCACACGCGACCGAGGACATGGCCGACATGCGCACATTGGTCATTGTAGGTTCGTCCACAACGCGGTTGATCGAGCGTAACAATGCCGCGCCCTTCGTTTATACACCGCGGTCAATCGCACCATGACACAGCCACTCCAAAACTTGCGCAGGGCTGCTCAGTTCGCGCCGTTTAGGCTGCTTAGGTCGGGCGATCATGATCACTGGCAAGCCCAGATTTCGCGCGGCCACGATTTTAGCACTGGCCCCCGACCCGCCTGCGTTTTTGGACACCACTATATCAATCTTATGGTGCCGCATCAAAGCTTGGTCATTTTCCACAGTGAACGGCCCGCGATCCACGATCACATGAGTGTCCGGCAAAGGCAGCGCGGCTTTCGGGGGGTCGACCAAACGCAACAGATAGCTGTGCTGCGGATTGGGCGCAAATTCCGCCAAATGCATGCGCCCCACAGCCAACATCACGCGACACGCGGGACGCGCCAGCGCCGACACAGCGCCTGCGATATCTGGCACGTGGGTCCAAACATCGCCCTCGCTGGCGCGCCACGCCGAGCGGGTCAGCGCCACCAGCGGAATGTCGCACGCAGCACAAGCGGCCACGGCGTTATAGCTCATCTGGGCGGCAAAGGGATGGGTGGCATCGATCATATGGGTCGTGCCAGAGCTGCGCACATAATCGATCAACCCGGGCACGCCGCCGAACCCACCAACGCGCTGCGGCAGCGGTTGGCGCACCGGGCGATCGACGCGGCCGGCAAAGCTGACGATGCCATTGATCCCTGCGTCCGCAACGGCGCGCGCCAACGCTGTGGCCTCGGTCGTGCCGCCCAAAATCAAAGCCTGTGTGCCCATGTCTGACGCCCCGTGGATCACAATTGTTGGTCTGGGCGAAGATGGACCAGCCGGGCTGTCCCCTGCAAGCCAAGACGCGTTGGCGAACGCAGAAATCATCATGGGCCCAAAGCGGCACCTGGCGCTGCTGGACGCGTATCACGGCGAACAGATCGCCTGGCCGGTGCCCTTTGCCGACGGCATCGAGATCTTGCAAAAGTTGAAACCACGCAACGTCGTCGTGCTGGCATCCGGCGATCCGTTCTGGTTTGGCGCAGGCTCCACGCTGTCGCGCCACTTTGGTGCGGGCGAGATCCGCGTGCTGCCCACCCCATCAGTCTTTTCCTGGGCCGCAGCGCAAATGGGCTGGCCGCTAGAGCGCACGATCTGCCTTGGCTTGCATGCCGCCCCATTTGAGCGCTTGCGCCCGCATCTGGCCCCGGGTCAAAACCTGATCGTCACGCTGCGCGATGGCGAGGCGGTCTTGGATCTGGCCCGCTATCTGGCCCGCATCGATTTCGCCGCCAGTGATCTGACTGTGCTTGAGGCCTTGGGCGGCCCACGCCAACGCATCACGCGCGGCACGGCCAAAGATCTGACAGGCCCGTTTCAGCATCCCGTAACTGTCGCGATTGCCCCCAGCGGACCCGCCTTGCCCAAAACCAGCGGCCTGCCAGATGATGTGTTCACCACCGACGGCGTGATGACCAAACGCCCCTTGCGCGCCCTGACGCTGTCCACCCTTGCCCCGCGCCCCGGGGCGCATCTGTGGGACATTGGTGGCGGCTCGGGCAGCATCGCAATTGAGTGGCTTTTGGCGCACCCCACCTGCACAGCCACAACGATTGAACCCCGCGCCGACCGTGTCGCGCTGATCACCGCAAATGCCCAGGCGTTGGGGCAGGACCGCCTAGAGGTCCTTAAAGGCACAGCCCCCGAAACACTTGCGACCCTGCCCGCACCTGATGTCGTGTTCATCGGCGGCGGCATCACCCAAGCGATGCTGGATCATCTGTACTCCTTGCCCAAAGGCACCCGGATGGTCGCCAATGCAGTGACCCTGGAAGCCGAAGCGCTGTTAACCCAAGCGCAGGCCCAAAAGGGCGGTGATCTGATGCGCATTGAGATTTCGCATGCAAAACCCATGGGGTCAAAACGGGCTTGGGCTGCGAACTATCCGGTTGTGCAATGGAGCGTCACCCTATGATCGTCGCAGGTTTTGGATTTCGCGCGCGCGCCACGCAAGACAGCCTGACGAATGCTTTGGCCAAGACGGGCGCGCATCCGACGCATCTGGCCACCGTGCAAGCCAAAGCAAATCACCCAGCTTTGCGCGCCTTGGCCGCGCAGCTAAAGACCCCAATAGTCGCGGTTCAGCCCGCAGTTCTTGCGGAACAATCCACGCAGACCCAGTCTTTAGCATCGCTCGCAGCCCATCAAACGGGATCTGTGTCCGAGGCCGCCGCCCTTGCTGCCGCAGAACCAGGCGCTCAGCTGATCGCCGCGCGCGCCATTTCTGATGACACATATGCCACCTGCGCCATCGCCACAGGAGACCCCACATGAGCGTTCATTTCATCGGCGCAGGCCCGGGCGCGCCGGATCTGTTAACCCTGCGCGGGCGCGATATTATCGCGCGGTGCCCGGTTTGTTTTTATGCCGGATCGCTCGTACCCGAAGCCATTCTGGATCATTGCCCCAAGGACGCGCGGATCGTGAACACAGCACCAATGGATCTGGACAGCATCATCAAAGAAATCGAAGTCGAAACTGCCAAAGGCCATGATATCGCCCGGCTACATTCCGGTGATCTGTCGGTCTGGTCCGCCATGGGCGAGCAAATTCGCCGCCTAGAAGCCGCTGGGATCGCCTATACAGTGACGCCCGGCGTGCCCTCTTTCGCCGCCGCAGCCGCCAGTTTGGGGCAGGAATTGACATTGCCCGGCCTGTCGCAATCGGTGATCTTGACCCGGACCCAAGGGCGCGCCTCGGCCATGCCAAACGCAGAAACCCTGGATAATTTTGCCCGCACGGGCGCGACTTTGGCACTGCATTTGTCGATTGGGCAAGTCGACAAAGTTGTGGCCGAGCTGACCCCGCATTACGGCGACAACTGTCCCGTGGCCGTGGTCTACCGCGCCAGTTGGCCGGACGAACGCATCATTCGCGCGACAGTATCGACCCTAAAATCCGCTTTGGATAGCAGCATCGCCCGCACCGCCCTGATCTTGGTAGGCCGCTCTATTGGCGGCACGGATTTCGCCGAAAGTCGGCTTTATGCCGCAGATTATGACCGCCGGTATCGACCACAAACGGCCACCAGCCCGTGGTCGGAATGGCAACACGGAGACGACTGACATGGCCCCCGGACTTTTGATTTCTGCGCCTTCTTCGGGCACTGGCAAAACCACTGTGATGCTTGGGCTGCTGCGCGCGCTGCGTGAAGATGGCTTGACCGTTCAGCCCTTCAAATCTGGGCCCGACTACATTGATCCTGCCTTCCATCTGGCGGCCAGTGGGCGTGCGTCATTCAACTTGGATTCTTGGGCCATGGGGGAAGACCTGCTTGATGGTATTTCCGGGCAGATGGCAGGCGCGGATGTCTGCGTGGCGGAAGGGTCCATGGGATTGTTCGACGGGGTTGCTACGCGCGGTCAGGCCGGGTTTGGCACCAGCGCCGAAACCGCACAGCGCATGGGCTGGCCGGTGGTTTTGGTGTTGGATGTGGGCGGTCAGGCGCAATCTGCCGCCGCAATTGCTTTGGGGTTTCGCGAATATGCCCCCGATTTACCCTTTGCGGGGGTGATCTTGAACCGCGTCGCCTCTCCCCGGCACGAACGTTTGACCCGCATGGGCATGGAGCGCGCCGGGATCAAAGTCTTAGGCGTGCTGCCGCGCAACGGCGATCTGGCCCTGCCCGAGCGGCATTTGGGTCTGATCCAAGCGATTGAGCACCCCGATCTGGAAAACGCAATCGCAGGCTACGCCAAGTTCCTGCGCGACAATGTGGATTTGGACGCAATCCGCGCCGCCGCTTGCACGGGTCCAACGCCAACGGCCGGCTCGCTGCCAAAGCCCCCCGCAGGTCGCATTGCCCTGGCGCGGGACGCGGCGTTTTCCTTTACCTACCCTCATGTTCTGCAAGGCTGGCGCGATGGCGGGGCCGAGATTTTACCGTTTTCCCCATTGGCCGATCAGGCGCCGGACCCAAGTGCGGATCTGGTCTGGCTGCCCGGCGGATACCCTGAGCTGCATGCCGGTCCTTTGGCTGCTGCGCAGACTTTCCAGGCGGGATTGCGCGCCCATGCCGCCAGCAAATCCGTACATGGGGAATGCGGGGGCTATATGGCTTTGGGTCAAGCGTTGATCGACAAAGACGGCATGCGCCATCAAATGGCCGGGCTGTTGGGCTTGGTCACCTCATATGAAAAACGCAAATTCCATTTGGGCTATCGGCGCGCGGTCTTGGACGCCCCGATGCCCGGCTTTGCGCCAGGTGCCGCCCTGCGGGGTCATGAATTTCACTACTCCACCATCCTGGAACAGCCCGATGCGCCACTGGCCCACGTCGCAGATGCCGACGGCAACCCGGTGCCTGAAACAGGGTCGCTTAAGGGCCATGTCACAGGCACATTTTTCCACCTGATCACACCGGAAACCCGCGCATGAGCGGCTTTGTCAGTTTTGTCGGATCCGGTCCGGGCGATCCCGAATTGCTGACCCTTAAAGCCGTAGACCGGTTGAAGCGGGCCGATGCGGTACTGTTTGATGATCTGTCCTCGGGACCGATCCTGAGCCATGCCCGCGCCGGGGCGGATCTGGTTGGGGTGGGCAAACGCGCCGGGCGGCCCTCGCCCAAACAGCGCCATGTCAGCCAATTGCTGGTGGAATATGCCCAAAATGGCGGGCGGATTGTGCGCTTGAAATCCGGCGATAGCGGTCTGTTTGGCCGTCTCGAAGAAGAGCTTGTTGCCTGTCGCGCCGCCGGAATTGACTATGAGATCATTCCCGGTGTGCCCTCGGCCATTGCGGCAGCAGCAGCGATTGGGATCCCGCTGACGCGCCGCATGACCGCGCGCCGGGTGCAATTTGTCACCGGCCATGATGCCAGTGGTGCGCTTCCGGGTGATATTGATTTGGACGCGCTGGCGGATGGGTCGGCCTGCACAGTGGTCTTCATGGGCAAGCGTACGTTTCCAAAACTGGCCGATGCGTTGATCGCCCGGGGATTGCCTGCAGACACGCCTGCGATCTTGGCCGAAGCCATTGGCACACCCGACCAACAGGTCACACGCAGTACGATCAGCGGTGTGGCCGCGCAGCTGCATCGGGGTATCGGAACAAAACCTGCACTGATCCTGTATGGCCCACTTAGCGATCCGGATGCGTATGGGGCAGAAACTGCGGATTGATCGCGCCTGGGCGCGTGGTTTCGATACAGGTCAGAATATCTGTGATTGGCAGATCGGTCCGGGCTTTGATCATTTCGCGGTAGGGCGGCAGATTTGTGCATTCCAACAGGATTTGCTTGTGATGCGGGCGCAGCGCCTGCGCGACTAAATCCGCAATTTCACGGCCTGCCCGTGCGACATCCAGCGTGGTCAAATTCTGCGAAATCACCTGGCGCAGATGCATATTTGGCGTTAGCCCCACGACATCCGTTGGGTACCCGCGAAAATGCGCGGGGCTGAGACTGTCCGCATCAAAGGTCACTGTCAGGATTTGCGATGGGTCCAACGATTGGCACAGATCAGGCACCGCGATTAGCGCAGAGGCGATAAACGGCTTATCCGTACAGGCCGCAAGATGATCCTGCCAAAACGACAAAAACCCACAAGACGTCACAACGATCTGCCCTTGGGCTGCTTGCATTGCCGTTTCAAATGGCGCGATGGCGATGCGGTCCGGGTGGGCCTGTACAATTCGACCGACACTGGCCCCCGGCACTGTCAGGATCTGCGCGGGCTCTACGTACGTCTGTGCACAACCCACATCCCCCGGTACCCTCGGGAATTGGGTATCAAGCTGCAGAACCGTAACGCCGCAGGGCATCGCTATTGGATGTTGTTGGGCAACCAAGTCGCCAATTCAGGAAAAGCCACCAAAATCACAACCATCAACAGCATCAGCGCGACCATAGGCAGCGCCACTTTGGAAATATAGCCGATCTCGTGCTTGGTCATGCCTTGTAGGACGAACAGATTAAACCCAATCGGCGGCGTGACTTGCGCCATTTCCACAACAACAACGATGAAAATACCGAACCAAATCGGGTCGATCCCGGCTTGGCGGATCATCGGCTCGACAATGGCCATGGTCAGCACCACCGATGAAATCCCATCAAGGAACATGCCCAGGATAATGTAGAACACCGTCAACGCCGCGATCAGCGTAATCGGGGACAGGTTCATCTGATCGATCCAGGCCGCCAATGCGCGCGGCAAGCCGGTAAAGCCCATGGACAGCGACAAAAACGCCGCCCCCATCAAGATCAACGCGATCATCGCCGAGGTCCGCGTGGCCCCCATCAGGCTTTCGAAAAATGTGCTGAACGTCAGCGAGCCTTGCACCAACGCCAAGGTCAACGCGCCCAAAACGCCCACCGCTGCAGCCTCGGTCGCGGTGGCCCAGCCGAAATACATCGACCCGATAACCGCGAAGACCAAGCACAACACGGGGATCAAAAAACGGCTTTCAGCCAGCATCACGCCGAAGGGCATATGCGGCTCGGGGGGGGGCCGCTCGCCCGGGCGAAAAAAGTGCCAAGCAACGATATACGACATGAACAGACCGGCCAGAACCAAGCCCGGAATGATGCCCGCCATAAACAGTTTGATGATGCTTTCGTTGATCGACACACCATACACAATCAAGGTCAGCGAGGGCGGGATCATCAACCCCAACGTGGCTGCCCCCGCCAAGGTCCCGACAATCATATATTCAGGATAGCCGCGTTGGCGCAGCTCGGGGATCGACATTTTACCCACCGTTGTCAGCGTCGCCGCCGAAGATCCCGACACAGCGGCAAAGATTGTACAGCCCGCGATATTGGTGTGCAGCAAACCGCCCGGCAGCCAGCGCATCCAAGGGGCCAGCCCGCGAAACATGTCCTGGGACAAGCGCGTGCGATAGAGGATCTCGCCCATCCAAATGAACAGCGGCAGCGCCGTCAGGGTCCACGACGACGCCCCCGTCCAAATCGTGGTGATCATCGCATCGCCTGCGGGGCGGACCGTAAACAGCTCCATCCCGACCCAGGCCACACCCATCAGTGCAAGGCCAATCCAAACGCTTGAGCCCAAAAGGGCAAATAGCACAAACAAGAACACAATTGTGGCGTAAGCTTCGGTCATTCCACAGCCTCCGACACAATCGGGTTCACACCCGTCACCAACATCCGGTACAGCGTGTCCCACAGCGCGACCGCCAGCAGAATTGTGCCGATGGACATCGCCAATTGCGGGATCCAAACAGGGGTATAAACCAATGCATCCCCCGCTGCTGCCGCACCTGAAAAATCAAGCCTGAACAGCAAGACCACCCATTCGGGGATCTGATCCTGACCTTGGGTGCGGTCATTGAGCATTTCAGAAAAAACGTTTGTTTTGATGGCGTAGCGCGCAAAATAGGTCGCAATCACGGCAGCCCCGAAAACTGCGAATACATCCAGCCAGCGTTTCAGAAACGCGTTGGCGTTCAGCACAATGGACACGCGGATATGGGCGCCGCGCATCATTGCATGGCTAAGCGCAAAGAAGGACGTCGCCGCCATCGCGTAGCCTGCAAATTCAGTGGTGCCCGGCACGGCAATTCCCGCCCACCGCGCGACCATACCCAGCACGATCAGCGCCAAAATCGTCACCATGAAAAACGCAGCAATCGCGCCGCTGGCGAAATAAACCCCGTCAAGCAGCCGCCAGATCGGGCGCAGCACAGATTTCAGGCGCGGCCCGGCGATTAGGCAAAACACCGCAAATATGCTGGGTAAAACGAACAGCCACACCCACAAGGGCAGGCCCAGGACAGGCGACCAGTCGCGCATCATAAGGTCCAGTAATTTGAGGATTCAAAAAAAGGCCAGCCCTTTAGGAATTAGGGCTGGCCGAAAGGGATTAATTTGCTTTGTAAGCGTCCAAGATCGCTTGACCATCCGCACCAGCTGTTTCCAGCCACTCGGCGGTCATTTTGGATCCGATTTTTTCCAACTCGGCCAAGAAATCGGGGCCTGCGTCTTCGACAGTCATGCCGTTCTTTTCCAGCTCATCAAAGTAGAAATTGGCAAGCTCAGCGGATTTCGCTGCACATGACGCCGCCGTTTCATCGGCAGCCTGTTGCAGTCCCGCTTGGACGTCCGCATCGAGCGCCTCCCAGGCTTGGGTGTTGACCATCACATAGTTGCGCGGCAGCCAGGCGTTTACCTTGTAGTAATGGCTTAGATGCTCCCACACTTTGCGGTCATACCCGGTCGAGCCGGATGAAATGAACGCCGAGGCCACACCCGTCGCCAAGGCTTGGCTGAGTTCTGCGGCTTCGATCTGGACGGGGATCATGCCCAGCTCTTCTGCAAATGTCGCGGTCGCCGAATTATACGAGCGGAACTTGATGCCTTGCGTATCGGCCGAGGATGCGACCTCTTTGTTGAAATAGAACCCCTGCCCGGGCCATGGACATGTGTACAGAGCAACCAAATTCAAATCGGCCAATTGCGCGTTCACAGTGTCGCGCGCGGCTTCCCAAAGCTTGGCATTGTCTTCATAACTGGTGGCGATAAAGGGCAGATTGTCCCAGCCCAAAAGCGGGGCTTCATTGGCATGGGCGGACATGAACCGCTCGCCGATGGGCACTTGGCCAGTTTGGATCGCGCGTTTGATGTCACCGCCGCCGAACAGCGACCCACCAGGATGCACGGTGATGTCAATCGCACCCTTGGTGTATTCGCGCACTTTATCAGCAAAGATCACACCATGCTCCGAGTGATAATTTGTCGCCGCATAGGCCATTGGCATATCCCAGGATTGGGCGTGGCCATCGGCGAAGGCCGTCGTGGCCATCAACGCCCCGACGATGCCAGTGCTGGCTGTTTTTAGAAAAGATGTCATTGGTGTCCTCCCAGACAGTTGCGCTTAAGGTGCGCGGTATTTTTTGGGATCGAAGGCGGCCAGATCAATGTTTGGGCGCTTGCCGTCAATCAGTTGCGCGATGATCCGACCTGTTTTCGGCCCGCCTGTCAAGCCGACGTGTTGATGTCCAAAAGCACTGTAACTGCGCCCTGCTTCATCATTGGGCCCGATCAGCGGCAGGCTGTCGGCGGGTGCGGGGCGATGCCCCATCCATTCGACCTCGTCTTCGCACTGCAAATCCGGCAAAATACGCGCGACTTGCCGGCGCAGCATATCAAACGGTGCACGGCTGGGTGCTGCATCCAATCCACCAAATTCGATCACCCCCGCGGCACGCAACCGTCCTTGCATCGGCGTCAGCACAAATTTACCGCTGGCCACCATCATCGGCGCTTTGGGCATGATCGAGGGGTTGATGAATTCCAAATGGTAGCCGCGCTCGCTTTCGAACGGGACTTTGACCCCCAGCTTGTGCGCGATTTCCTTGGACCAAGGGCCCATAGCAAACACGATATGGTCGGCGCGCATTGGACCGTCGCTGGTTTGCAGCGCCGTGATTACGCCGGCATCTATATCAACGTCCTGTACTTCGCAGATCTGCAGCGTTCCGCCTTGATCCACGAAATGCGCCATTAAGGCTTGCACGTAAGCCCCGGGATCTGAAATCCGCCCGTGGTTCTTGCAAGCCACCACCGTTTCAAAAGCGCCGCTATAGCTGGGATCGCGCTGCGCATAGCTGGACCCATCCAGGACTTCAAACGCGTAGCCTGCGGCTTTGCGTTTGCCCCAAGCGTAGTGATCGGCCTCAAATTCGGCGCGGGTCGCATAGCCAAAGCAGTAATCATCATCGCTGATGAAATCATAAGCGGGCGTGTTTTTCGCCAGTTGGCGGTGCTGATCGAGTGTGTCGTGCAACAAAGTGCTCATCGCTTTGGCATAGTGATCGACATGGGCATCCGTAGCAAAGCCCAGGTATTTACGAAGGAAGGGCAACAACTTAGGCAAATAGGACCATTTCAAAAACAACGGCGCGTCGCGATCAAACAGCAGGCCCGGGGCTTTGCCCATCAAACCCGGGGTCGTGACCGGGACAATTGCGCCTGCCGCCAGCACACCCGCATTGCCATGGCTGGTGCCTGCAGCGGGGCCTGCGCGATCCACAACGGTCACTGAATGACCCGCGCGTTGCAGCCAAATGGCACAAGACACGCCGACTATTCCCGCACCAACGACAATTATGTTCATTTCCTGTGCATCCTCATGCCCCGGCAACCGCATTGACAATCGCCCCACCTGACAGGCGCACGATCCGGTCCATGCGCGCCGCTAAATCCAGATTATGCGTGGCAATTAACGCAGACATTTGGGTCTGGCGCACCAGATCTAACAATACATCAAACACTTGATCTGACGTGGCAGGGTCTAAATTGCCCGTCGGCTCATCCGCCAGAAGCAATGCAGGTTCGTTGGCCAACGCACGGCAAAACGCAACGCGCTGTTGTTCGCCGCCAGAAAGTGCTGCAGGTCGATGCCCCGCGCGTTCCGTCAATCCAACCCGCGCCAGCAAGCCCCGCGCGCGTGTTTCAGCGTTAGATGAGGATGTGCCCGCAACCAACTGCGGTAGAACGATATTTTCTATCGCGGAAAACTCTGGCAAAAGGTGGTGGAATTGGTAGATAAACCCAATTTCATCCCGTCGCGCCGCTGTGCGGGTCGCGTCATCCGCGTTGCTCATATCCTGCCCCTGCAAGCGCACAGCCCCTGAATCGCCTGTGTCCAACAGACCAGCAATATGAAGCAGGGTCGACTTGCCGGCCCCCGAAGGTGCCACCAAAGCAACAATTTCGCCCGGCGCAATTGCGATACTTACGTCGCGCAGCACATGCACTTGGTTGGGTTGGCCCCGGTTATAGGTCTTTTCGATGTGCGATACATCCAGCACAGGATCATTCATAGCGCAGCGCCTCGACCGGATTCATGCGCGCTGCGCGCCTTGCCGGAAACCACGTGACCACAAAGCTAAGCCCCAAGGACAGCGCCACAGCTGTGAGGACATCGCGCAGATGCAATTGAGCAGGCAGCGCATAGATCCCGCGAATAGACGGATCCCAAACTCCGCCGCCCATCGCCCAATTTACAAAGGAAAACAATGGGTCAATATAGATCGCAAACAAACAGCCCAAGATCACGCCACACAAGGTCCCGACCCCGCCGGTAAACGCACCGCACAGAAAAAAGACCCGCAGCACAGACCCTTCGCTAAGGCCCATCGTGCGCAAAATCCCGATATCGCGGCCCTTGTTTTTGACCAGCATAATCAGCCCCGACACGATGTTCATCGCCGCGATCAGCACTAAGATGGACAGGATCACGAACATCACATTGTCCTCGACTTCAAGCGCGCGCAGATATCCACCAGACGCATCCAACCAGGTCCACAACTGCACAGGTCCGGCGGCGTCACGTAACGCGGGCAGCACCGCGTCAATGGCTTCGGGGTCGGTGACCATGACCTCAATTTCCGTGGCGCGCCCGTCTTTGTTGAAGAACGGTTGCGCTTGGTCGATCGGCAAATAGACGCGCGTTTGGTCAATATCATAGCGTCCGGCGGTGAAGATATAGGTCACGTCATAGGCATTCACCCGAGGCTTGCGACCAAAGGGCGAGGCAGGCCCGTCGGGATTAATCAGCCGGATTTTATCGCCCACACTCACCCCCAAGGTTCGCGCAACACCCGAGCCAATCGCGACACCATTGGCGAAATTTGCGATATCGCCCAGGCTGTCTTCGGGCTGTGCGATCCGGGGGATCGTGCTCAAGTTTTCTGGCGCAATTCCATAGACTTGCACCCCGGCATTGGCGCGTGCAAAGGACGCCAGCACCTGACCTTTGACCAACGGCGCGGCGCGGGTGACACCAGGAACGCTGCGCAGCTGTGCGGCCACGTCAACGTAGTCGACAAAACTGCGATCAATGCGCCCGTTTTCGTCCACCTCGCCCAAAGCATAGACCGTGACATGGGCGTTGGCCCCAAGGATGGTATCGACCAGCTCGGCCCGAAACCCCGAGCGCACAGACAATGTCGCGATAAGCGCGAACACCGCCAAAGTGATCCCGATCAGGCTGATCCAAGTCATAGTACTGACACCGCCTGTGTCGCGCCGTGCGCGCAAATACCGCCACGCAATTAGAAACTCGAACCGAGAAAAAGGCATTATGCTGCGCGCCATCAGGACCTGCGTTTTGGTGTTTGTTTTGCGTTGAGAATGCGGCGCTTACTGCGTGGGGTCAAGCGATGCTGCTGAGGTCGTTGTTCTTTAGATCGCGCGGCGCCAAGCAGACCGTTAAGCGTTCCAAGCAGCATTGATATCAGCCCTATGCCCAGAACGAACCCGGTGCCGGCAAAGACCAGACCGGCAAAATTCAGCGGCATTGCGGGTTGGAAATCGGCCCATGCAGCCCGCGCAATTTGACCATCCATACGCCCCACATGATAAGCGCGCATGAACGGCCCGGCGGGCTCAAACACCGCAAGGTCCGAGGATAACACGCCAAACCGCGTGAAGCTGCGGGTCATATCTGCACGCCGATTGTCCAGGAACGCCGTGCCTTGCATCTGTTCTAGAGCATGCGCGCGGTCAAAGCCCGACGCCTCTGCAGAAGCATCAAAATCGGCAACGACCTGTTCCAACGCATCGACCGCTCCGCCCAGACGCTGCACGTATTGTTGCGAAAATTCCGGGAATTGCGCCGCACCTCCTGCCCCAATCAGCCCGCCAGCCAAAACCAGCATGCGCCAGATCATCCCTGTCTTCTCCATGTTTGGCATCGGCACGGCTTTGCCGCTATCTGATCGCTCATGTGACTGCCTCTGTTTTTATCGCAGTTTATGGTAGGTGGCGGGCGGCGTCCATTGGCGGAATGACGACCTAGCGATGCGTCTTTCTGTCTTGGGTATTTTCTTTTTCAACGCACTTATGATAGCGCTAACGAAATCCGATATACATTCTTTCGAATCGAGAACCCCATGTCTTTGAATCCGACCATCGCAACTGTCACTGACCGCATTATTGAACGCAGCAAACCGTTTCGGGATCCCTATATGGCACGGATGAAACAGGCGGCCAGCGATGGCCCGGCGCGCGCGCATTTGTCCTGTTCGGGTCAGGCGCATGCCTACGCGGCGGCGGGTACGGATCAGGATGCGTTGGCGACCGGATCTGCGGGAAATCTAGGCATTGTAACTGCCTATAACGACATGCTGTCCGCGCATCAGCCCTTTGAGGTCTATCCCAATCAGATCCGAGACGCCGTGCGCGCGATTGGTGGTACGGCCCAAGTGGCGGGCGGTGTGCCGGCTATGTGTGACGGGGTGACGCAAGGTGAAGCGGGCATGGAATTATCGCTGTTTTCGCGCGACGCCATCGCTTTGTCCGCCGCTGTGGCGCTGAGCCACAACACATTTGACGCGGCTGTGTTCTTAGGCGTGTGCGACAAGATCGTGCCCGGTTTGGTGATTGCCGCGCAAAGTTTTGGGCATTTGCCTGCCGTGTTCCTGCCTGCCGGGCCAATGACCAGCGGTTTGGCCAATGACGAAAAAGCGAAGGTCCGCCAGAAATTTGCCGCAGGCGAAGTGGACCGCAAAGCGTTGATGGCCGCTGAAATGGCCGCCTATCATGGGCCCGGAACCTGCACGTTTTACGGCACCGCCAACACAAACCAGATGCTGATGGAGTTCATGGGCCTGCATTTGCCCGGTGCCAGCTTCGTCACACCAAACACTGGTTTGCGCAAAGCCTTGACCATCGCGGGCGCGCAGCGTGCCTTGTCTTTGTCGGCCTTGGGCGCGTCCTATACGCCTGTATGCGACATCCTGGATGCGCGCGCTTTTGTAAATGGCATCGTTGGCTTGCATGCCACGGGCGGGTCTACGAATTTGCTTATCCATCTGGTCGCGATGGCCCGGGCGGGCGGTATCATTTTGGATTGGCAGGATTTCTCCGAACTTTCCGAAGTTGTTCCGCTGATGGCGCGCGTCTATCCTAACGGTTTGGCGGATGTGAACCATTTCCATGCGGCCGGTGGTTTGGGCTATATGATTGGCGAGTTGTTAAGTGCGGGCCTGTTACACCCCGACACCGCCACTGTGACGGGTCAAGGGCTGCATCACTATACACACGAACCAAAACTTAAGGGCGATGACGTTGTTTGGGAGGCCGGATCCGGTACGTCGCTGAACGAAAAAATCCTGCGCTCTGCGTCAAATCCGTTTCAGAAAACCGGCGGCTTGAAGCGGCTGTCTGGCAATGTCGGCACAGCCGTCATCAAAATCTCGGCCGTGGCGCCGGAACATCATCTGATCAAAGCCCCCGCCCGGGTTTTCCATGACCAGAACGAGGTCAAAGCTGCCTATAAAGCAGGCGAATTTGACAGCGGCGACGTGATCGTTGTGGTGCGTTTCCAGGGCCCCAAAGCCAATGGCATGCCGGAACTGCACTCACTGACTCCGCTTTTGGGGATATTGCAAGGGCGCGGCCAAAAGGTGGCGCTGGTGACGGACGGGCGGATGTCAGGTGCTTCGGGCAAAGTTCCCGCAGCGATCCATATCAGCCCCGAAGCGCTTGACGGCGGTCCTATCGCGCAAATCATGGACGGCGACATGCTGGAATTGGACGCACAGGCCGGAACTTTGGAAAACTTAACCCCTAATTGGACCGACCGCGCACCTGTAAGCGCAGATTTAAGCGCCTATCACACTGGCATTGGACGGGACTTGTTTGCCCCGTTTCGTGCCGCTGTCGGATCCGCAGATACAGGGGCGACAATTTTCGAGTAAAAGCGCCACCGCGCGCCTTAGAC
>JBGCEM010000203.1:0-3964 GCA_045106335.1 Paracoccaceae bacterium
ACTCATTGCTCACCAGCAGCGCCAATGCAGATCCGGATCTGTGCGAACACATTAAAACCATGTGCTCGGACGCGGTTTAATCAACCGCCTCAATTGTCTTGCCGCGCGATGTCCGTGACAAGGACGTCGTTTACATTCGGACCGATAACCTTGACCGCCGTTTCCAACAGGCCCCGCCGGAGACGCAACAGATTTTCCGTATTCGCGAAAGAGCCGGAAAAGCCACCAATGCTCGAATGATCAAACAGCGCCTGCAAAAAAGCGTCGCGCAATTTGGGCTCCAGAGTATACACAGGCGAAGTCGTTCCGGCATCCACCTCGAGCGTCAATGCAATGATCACAATCGCAGTCACCTGTTCATCCCGAATGATCGGCACGATAAACTGATTGTCCAATTTCACATACTCAAAGGCGATGTGATCGGGCTGATCGGATTTTTCCTTTTCCTTTTCCGGCTCGGACTGGGACTTGATGTCATCCATGTGCAAAAGCTTGGCGTCGTCGTCACAGGTACACTCCAGCGTAGCTTCAGCCACCTCCTCTTCCGGCGCAGGTTTAAGCGTGAGCCCCGCACCAATTCCTGCTCCGGCCCCGACCAAAATCATAACAAGTGGAATGAGTAATTTCATCATGGGTCAATTCCTTAAAAGGGTAGGATGGCTTCAAGCACTTGCTGACCATACCGGGGTTGCTGCACATCCGTGATCTGGCCACGACCACCATAAGAAATCCGCGCCGAAGCGATCTTGTCATAGGTGATCTCGTTCTGGCGCGAGATATCTTCGGGCCGCACATATCCACTCACCAACAATTCGCGGATTTCAAAATTCACCCGAACCTCTTGAATACCCTCGATCGCCAAAACCCCATTCGGCAGTTCGTCCACAATTGTCGCGGCCACCCGCAACTCCAGCTTCTCTTTGCGCCGCACAGACCCATCTCCGCTCGAACTACTGTTGCTCGAAACACCAACCGGATTTGACCCATCAATATTCGTGGCATCCCCCTGCAATCGCTGCGGAATACCAAACAGACTTGGCATGCTCACGTTCTGGGATCCGTCCCGACTGCGTGCGGTCGAATTGGAAATCTCTGCCTTGTCATCAATCTCGATCACAACGGTCATGATATCCCCGCGCATCAACGCTCGCCGGTCCCCAAGCAGCGATTGCCGGTCCCCGCGCCACAATGAGGATCCCTCCAGAACCGTGCGCCGCTCCACAGTCTGCGGCAATCCTGCATAAACCATAGCCGACCGCTCGGGCCCGGCTTTGTAGTCAGAAAACGTGGGCGCTTTTCCGAGGTGATCCATACTGCTGCAAGCCGCCAGAATAAACACCAGCGACAAAGTTATCAAACGGGGCATTCATAGAATTCCTTATTGCGATACGCGGACAGTCCCGTCCGTTTGAATCGTTCCAAATAGGCTGGATTTCGACGTGAGGTTCATGACACGAATTCGGTCACCCTCCGCCCCGCGACCAAGCGCGCGACCCTCCGCCTTGATCATCAATCCAGCCGTTAAAAAGACAATTTGAACAAGCTGATTGCGCTCAACAATTGCCGCCCGTCCAACATGTTCGACCAAAATTGGCCGACCTGCATAAAGCGCAACCAGCGCCTCTTGGCCAATAATCGGACCTGCATTATCAAAGGCGCCGGGCACCTCGCCGCTCGCCAGTGACAGATCTGATTCCACGAGCACAGTCCCCGGACGAATGTTGCGCGTGGCAATAATCGTATCGGCGGCTGCGGCCCCTGCGCCAAACATCAAAATAGCTGCGGCAAAGAGTTTCATTAGCGCACCTGCGTCGTCGCGCTGAGCATCTGGTCGGCCGCCGATATCACCTTGGCATTCAACTCGTAGCCACGCTGCGCTTCGATCAACTCTGTTACTTCGCGCACTGCATCGACCGAACTGTCTTCTAGATACCCCTGCCGCAAAGTGCCCAAACCATCCTCGCCCGGATTTGTGACCAGCGACGGACCCGACGCCTCGGTCTCCATGAACAGGTTATTGCCCATCGCCTCCAAACCCTTGGCATTGGTAAACCCGGCCAAAGTAAACTGACCCAACTGCTGCGCCTCAGCCGTCTCGTCAAAATAGGCGAAGACTTCGCCAGCGGCATTAATGGACACACTGCGCGCCTCGGGGGGAATGACAATCTCCGGAACAACGGGATACCCGTCATTGGTCACAATCATCCCTTCCGCATTCCGCTTCAGCCCGCCATCGCGGGTATAAGCCGCCGCACCCGAGGGCAAAGTCACCTCAAAATACCCGTTGCCCTCAATCGCAACATCCAGATCGTTGTTCGTGGCCGATAGCGATCCTTGCGACAAATAAACCGTTACAGAAGAAGGCCGCACACCCAGACCCAGCTGCACACCCGTCGGAAGAACCGTCCCATCCGCAGCATTCACCGTACCCGCCCGCGCAATCTGCTGGTAATGCAGGTCGGCAAATTCAGCACGCCGCGCATTATAGGCGGTGGTGCTCATGTTCGCCAGGTTGTTAGAGATAACCTCAACACGCATTTGCTGTGCATGCATACCGGTCGCCGCGATTTTCAATGCTCTCATTATAGCCTCTCAATGCAATGTTCAGTGCGATTTCCGCTTTGTTTACTTGATCAATGTTCGTAACACGCTCTGCATGCGCGTATTCTCGGTTTCCGCAAAACTCTGGCCCATTTCATAGGCCCGCTGGACTTCGATCATCCGTGCGATCTCTGTCAAAGGATTGACGTTTGAACCTTCCAAAAACCCTTGCAACACACTCGCGTCAGGGGCCGGTTCTGTTTCGCCTTCGACGCGAAACATCACACCCGGCTCACGGATCATTTGCGCGCCCTCTGCAGGCATCACAACACCCACTTGCCCTAAAATCTGGCCATCCGCGCTAAGTGTTCCGTCCGCTGAAATTTTGACTGTCGCGGCATTTGGCGGCACAAACAGTGCAGCACCGCCGGCATCCAGCACTGTATGCCCGTCGGGCGTCACAAGATCCCCCTGGGCATTAGGCATAAAATGCCCCGCACGCGACAGCCTCTGACCATCCGGCGTCCCAATGAGGAAAAAGCCCTCACCGTCGATCGCCAGATCAAACGGCCCTTCTGTTTGACTCAGTGTCGCCGCCTGAAACGATGTCGATTCCGTTCGTCCGGTCGCCATCGAAAGCGAGGGACCTCCCTCGATCTTGCGAATAAATTCCGAGAAAATCAGCCCCTCTTGCCGAAACCCCGTCGTATTCGCATTGGCGATGTTATTGGCGATGATGTTCATTTCATTCATCAGGCCGGTTTGCCGTGTCAGGATCGTATAACTTGCGTTTTCCATTTCAGCTTCCAATCAACTGCGGGATAATGACGGTTTGAAAATACGTCACCAAAGTCTGCGTCATAAAATTCATAGTGACCCAAAACACGGCCACGATAGCGGCCAGTTTGGGAACGAAGGTCAGCGTCATTTCCTGAACCGAGGTCAGAGCCTGGAACAAACCTACGCTCACACCTGCCACAAGCGCGGCCCCCAAAATCGGGATAGACATGACCACCGCAACCCATAGACCATGCTGCAGGGTGTCATAAAAGACGGCGGTTTCCATGGGTTAGACCGGCATCCGAAGGATTTCTTGATAGGCCTCGACCACTTTATTTCGAACAGTGACCGCAGTCTCGACGGCCAGTTCTGTCTGCGCCAGCGCCTGAACCAATGCGTGTGGATCGGCGTCACCGGACATTGCAGCTTTGGCAATTTCTTCGCCTTGCTGAAGTGTTGACGCAAAGTCCTTGTAGGCACCTGCAAAATTATCGCCTGCGCCAGAGCCGCCGTTTGGCATACCCGTATCCAAGGGCTGGGTGGCAGGTTTCGTAGCCTGGTATTTTTGTGATGCAAATAGTGAGCGAACGTCCATTCTGGAACTCCTCGATCTAAGGTGGGGTCTAAGTTAAAGTCTGCTTTA
>JBGCEM010000204.1:0-20024 GCA_045106335.1 Paracoccaceae bacterium
TCGGATGTTTGCAATAAACGGCACCTTTGTCCCACAGTCTGTGAAATCGACGTTTGATCTCTACTGGGCTTTGCACGAATGGCTGGTTTTGACGCTGCGCGACAGCACCTAATTTTACGTTGATGCAGCATTTTCCACGCACCGAGAAAGTCGAATTTACACATTGGGCTCCAAGCCGACCTCGGCTGCGGCGCAGCATCTGCTAATTTTGGCCTTCCACTAGCGACATGATCGGCCCATTGCGGACTCTCGCCATACCCTCCGTCGCCGCGCTGCAGCTTTCGCATTGCGGCCATTCGTGCAGAGCGCAGCATTTCCAAATTGGCAATGGCTGGATCGCGGACAGAGCAGTCTTTCGTCCCTTTAAATGACCTTCTCCGCCTGCTAATTGAACCGCTAGGTGAAACCGAACCCAATTTGGAGCAAACAGATGCGGCTGATGCATGTCCTACTAGTGTCACTTGCCATATGTTTGACCGCCTCTGTGGGGTCGCTGTACGCCGCCGAAATCGAAGTTGTGCAGGGTGTTGATCCCAACCAAAAAGCTATTCTGGTTAGGGGGCCTATTGAAGAAGGCGACGACAACCGGTTTTTTGAAATTGCTGAGGAGACCCCTCGTGCAATAGTGTTTTTGGAGTCACCGGGAGGGCTGGTTTCGACCGGTATTTCCATAGCCGCCGAAATCGCGATCCGTGGTTACACGACGTTGGTGCTGGATGGGTCTGGCTGTCACTCGATTTGTGCGATTATGTGGGTTGCCGCGGTGCGCCGCTACATGTCTCCCGATGCCGAAATCAGCGTGCATGCTGCTTATCGCATGAGAAATTCTGTGGACGGAAGCGTCGAAACCTCTGAATCCAGAGTGGCAAATGCTCAAATAGGGGCATTTTTGAATGAGATCGGACTCAGCGCCGATGCAATCCGTTATTTTACTTTCGCGGGCCCTAGCGAAGAACTCCTAGATATCACGCCAGAAATTGCACAGGCCCTAAGCATCGACGTCTATATTCAGAAACCGAATAGTGTCATTTCGCCAAGTGAACGCCCAACACCTCGCCGTATCACGCGTCAAGTTTCCGAATACTCTGCTTTAGCAGGAAATTGTACGAAGCTTTTTTCAGTAGACGGTACCATTTGGAACGAACAGGCACGAGCGGTCTTGGATCGTGGACATCAAACCTTTGGTGGTGAAATTTTTGCGCCTTTGCTGGGAGAGTACGTCGCAGTCACCAAGGCAGATATCGAACAACAAGGATTTGTACGTTGGTGTCTATCAGCTGAGCAGAATCTGCGCAGAGATGGGCTGCAAACTGGAATTTCAGGTCCTAGCTACGATTGCTCGAAATCATCCACACGCACCGAGTTCGCAGTCTGCGACACGCCTGATCTGTGGGCAATGGATAGAGCGATGGCCAGCTTGTACTTCTACTATCGTGAAAATGCTGATGCATCTCGCTCCCAAGAATTCTTGTCGTCTCGAAGGGCATGGCTTTCCAGACGCGATCAGTGCGCAGATGACACATCCTGTCTCTATGAACGGTACTCTTCAAGACTGTTTGACTTCGGAACTTAGGCCGATAACCGCTTCCGCTTCGGGCTCCTCGCCGTCGTTAGATCGATCGCAGCATGTTCTCTCGGTAAACAGTGCTGCCCCGCCAGGACGGCCCAAACCCGACATTGGTCGATACTCGACTGCTGAGGTACAGCTTCCCCGAAGCAGACATTGGTCTACAGCGCAGTACCGTGTAACAACTGACGACCATAAAGCAGATCCAATTGATTTCCGCGCATTTTTCACGTTTCTACTGTTGCCTGCCTTGCGCCTACGGTGCAGTCTAAAATGTATTCAATAGGAAACAAAAATGAAAACCAAAATTATTATGATCACCGCCGCTGCTTTGCTTGCGGCTTGTGAAAACACTCCGCCAGTCGTGTCCGAATTCAATGGCGACAGCGTGACTATCCAAACCAACGAGTTGGAACCAAGAGACTATCAACTGCGGATTTCTCAGGAAGAGGCAACTCGCATTTGCGGAAAGGTTGGAAAGAAAGCCGAGTACGCGTCCACAAGACCAGCAGGGCCTTACAGTGGCGCGAATTCCCAGCTTTATTTGTGTTTGTAGTATCTTGGCCGGTTTGCGAAATCGGCCCATTGCGGTCACTCGACAAGGTAACGGATTGCTGCGGTGCAGCACGTTAGGCCGGCCATTCGCTGCAACAGCAAAATCGGGTGGTAGGCGAACTCACACAGTGCGGACAAAACAGACCTTGGGTTTTTCGCCTTTGCTCATGCAGCATTTAATCGAAATTGCAGCGATGATCGTTTGGTACCGCCGCATTCTTCGCCAAAGCAGCCGTTCAAATTGGTCAACCGCGCTGGATCTCAAACTTATCTTTCGTAGCAAGTTGCGGCCAATCCATTCTCATAGTGGCGCTCCTCATAGTAAGTTCAGTATCTGCCGTGCCTGCATAGGCGTTGCAACGGGACGATCATGATCGGCGCATAGCTTTGCCAACCGCTCCACCAATGCAGCGTTGGACGGCGCGAGAACGTCCTTATTCAGTCGAACATTATCTTCGAGGCCCGTTCTGGCGTGACCACCCGCAGCCACGGCCCATTGATTAAGTGTCCATTGGTTTGCCCCAATCCCAGCCGCGCACCACGGGGCTTTTTTTCCGAACAACCGTTCAACGGTTTGAACATAGAAATCAAATACAGCACGATCGGTGGGCATAGAGTTCTTTACGCCCATAACGAACTGCACATAGGGTAAATCCTTAATGCGGCCGGTCTTAAACATTTCTGATGCCATCAAGATATGCGACAGATCAAAGGCCTCAATCTCGGGCTTGATATCGTAAGTTATCATTTCAGCGGCCAGCCATTCAATCAGGTCCGGTGGGTTCTCGTAGGCGCGGTTTGGAAAATTTGTTGATCCAACAGACATAGACGCCATGTCAGGGCGCAAAGACAGCATGCCACCACGGCTCTTGCCCGCCCCTGATCGCCCCCCTGTCGAAAACTGGATAATCATTCCGGGGCAGTGTTTTCCGATACCTTCTTTGAGCGCTGCAAACTTTTCAGGATCACTTGACGGTGTTTGGTCGTCGTTACGCACATGGGCATGGACGATGGATGCACCCGCTTCGAATGCTGCGTGTGTGCTTTCTATTTGTTCTGATACGGTGATCGGCACGGCCGGATTGTTTTCCTTGCGTGGCAGGCTTCCGGTGATTGCCACGCAAATGATGCAAGGTTTGTTCATGATGACGGGGCCAAGACAAAGTCGTGAACCACTTCATAGAACGGTCCTGCCGCACCTTCCGCTTTGATACGACCCAGGTCTTCGATCAATTCAAATTTGGCGAGCAAGCTTTCTTTCACGCCAAAGACTGCGTCGGAATGGATGTATTCATCATCTGGGTCAAAAATATGGGTGACGAGTGTCTCATAGCCGTCGACTTCCAGGATGTAGTGCAAGTGCGCGGGCCGGAAGGGGTGGCGGCCCAGACTGGTGAGAAGTTTTCCCACAGGACCATCCTCGGGGATAGGGTAGAACCGTGGCTTCGCCCCCCAAAATGTGTAGTTTCCGTCCTCACCAGTGCGAAACACACCGCGCAGATTGAAATCTGGCTGGATACCCTTTTGTTGGACATCATAAAACCCGTCGTCGTTGGTCTGCCAAACATCGATTTTAACGTTATTAATAGGGTCGCCGTCGGTGTTCAGTATCCGCCCCTTGATCAGCATCGGATGCCCTTTTCCATCCAGACAAATATTGCTTCCCATCGGGGATTCCGGCACATCGGGAACGTGGAACGGCCCCAAAACTGTCGATTCAGACGCGCCGCTTGGCTTGCGATTGTTGATCGCGTCCACCAGCATCGACACCCCAAGAATATCGCTGAGCAGGATGAATTCCTGACGCCAGTCGTCTGATTTGTGACCCGTCTCGGTCAAGAACTTGATAGCGGTCAGCCATTCGTCTTGTGTCGGTTCGATCTCCTTTACCGCCGCATGTAGGTGCCGCGTGATGACCTCAATGACGTTCGCCAATCGTGGTTCCGTCGTCTCTGCAATCCGGCTGACGACAACGTCTGCGGAATTTTCTTCAGTGAAATAACCTTGGCCATGATCTGTCATAGGTGTCTCCTAACGTGCCAAAATGGATGTCATTACGCGGGTCAGTTCTGCGACCGGATCGTCGGTAACCGCTTCATTGCGCCAGCAGACGTGATGATCGGGGCGGACCAGAATGCAACCGCTGTCGCCCACTTCCCGTGTCCGCGCCCAATCGCCCGTATGGTCCACGTATTCTTGGCGCGGACCGATGACATGGGCGTTCAGTTTGATCCCCAAATCGGCAGCAACTTGCGCTGCGGCCTCAGCCCATGCATTGCCACCTAAACCTGTGAACAGCGTGAATGCGCCGCCGCCAGATAGATCGAGCGTGGAGTGTTTTTCACCTGCGGCATCGAAAAGCCAGGCATGGGGGATGCGCGCGCCGGGCCATGTGGTTGGCTGATAGTGCAGGTCCGCATCAAGGGCGAAGTCAGGTTCGATCTGGCCATCTGTCACCGTTGCATCCGATGAATAGCGCTGGTTCATTTCAACGCCGTGGGCGTCAAATTCGTATTTCTTGAACGCGACCGCCGCGTTTAGGGCGGCCCGCTGCGCCTCGGCCTCGGGGGAGGTATCGCAGCGCGCGTCCATGTTCGCTTTGATCTGTTCGATGTCTGTGCCGCCTGTCATGCCGAGCGCCTCAAAGATTGGGCCGAACTCTCCGATGGATTGATTGGCGCGGGTCACGATCTGTTTGGCAATCGGCGCACGTTCTGTCGAAAAACTGTCAAGCAGCGCCTCGCCTGCCTCACCTTTGAGCACTGCGGCCAATTTCCAAGCGAGGTTGAAGGCATCCTGAATGGAAGTATTGGACCCCAAGCCGTTGGAGGGCGGGTGGCGGTGTGCCGCATCACCCATGATGAAGACACGACCTTTGGACATTTGCGTCGCATAGGTGTTGTTGACCGTCCACGTATTGGCACTGATCAGGTCGATCTCAAGCTCGGGATCACCGACCAACTGGCGCGCGACTTCGGTGGCCATTTTTTCATCCACGACGGGTGCGGGTTCATTGATGTCATAGCCCCACACGATCAGCCATTCGTTCCAAGGGCGGATGCAGCGCACAAGACCCATGCCGATCCCGCCGACATCGGCGCCCGGCTGCATGATCCAATACAAAACCGAAGGACGGTGGGCGACATATTTGGACAAATCCGCGCGGAAATAGATGTTCATCGATCCGCCGACGCCCATCGAGCCTTCCAGCGGCAGATTTTCGTTTTCTGCGACCAATGAATTGCCGCCATCAGCGCCGATCAGATACTTGGACCGGATTGTAATGTCTTTCCCCGTCATGCGATCAAGGCAGGTGGTGGTGACGCCATCTGCATCCTGGACGTGGGATTTGTATTCCGTACTCATCCGCGCGCGGGTGCCGCGTTTGCAGGCGGTCTTGAACAGGATGGGTTCCATGAACGTCTGGGGCAGATCGTTCATCAAGGTGGGGGACGACAACAGGTGTTCGGCCTTGGACAACGGATGGGTGCCCCATGATTTCATGCGCCCGATCTCTTCGCCCGCAAGACTTTCACAAAACACGTTTTCGCCCATCAGGCTTTGGTCCATCGCATTCAGATACACCTCGCCCTCGACCTCTTTGCCAAGGTCGCGCAAGACTTCCATAGTGCGTTGGTTGGTGATGTGCGCGCGCGGCGTGTTAGCCAGCCAGTGATAGCGGTTGATCGCGATGTTATCGACCCCGTAGCTGGACAGCAGTGCGGCGCTGGTGGATCCGGCGGGTCCGGTTCCGATAACCAGAACATCGGTTGTGATATCAGCCATGTCTATTTCTCCTGCTGGGTGAGTTTGCCGCCCCGTAAGGTCCGGCGAATTGGGAAAAGGTGAATACCAGTGCGTTCCGAAAACAAACCCCACAGACCACGTGGGGCCACCAGCATGACGACGATGGCAAGCACGCCAAGGGTCATCAGATACCAGCTGCCAAAATCGGCCAGAAGCGACTGCAAAACAAAGAAAACAAGCACGCCAAGGATTGGACCTTCGATGGTGCCAATACCGCCGATGACGACGATAAAGATGACATAGGCGGTCCAGTCATTGACACTAAAGGCGGCGTCAGGGCTGATGCGCGCCTTTTGCATATAAATCAGCGCGCCGGCGATGCCTGTGCCAAAAGCGGACGTCAGAAAGACGATCCATTTCATCCGGCCCGCATCAACGCCCACGGATTGCGCAGCTTCGGTGTTGTCGCGCACGGCTGCGAGCGCCAATCCACGTCGCGTGCGCAGCAACCAGTAGATACCGCCGATCGTGGCCAAGGCGAGGATAAGCGCAAGCCAATAGGCAAGAATGTCTCGCGCTGCAGCAGAGCGAACACCAAGGGTATTTTCAATCGCCTCAACGAACCACATGTCGCGGGTCGCATCCCGCGGAAGGGATGTTCCGGTGCCGCCGCCAAGCGCTTTCCACTGCGCAACCAACAGACGAACGACCTCGGCGATGACCCATGTGCCGATGGCGAAATACGCGCCGTTCAGGCGGAACGCAAAGAAGGCAGTGGGCACAGCGACCACCAGCGCGGCAACCCCGCCCAGCAGGATCGACGGTACAGGATCAAGTCCCATCAGGATCACGACGCCGAACATGGCATAGGCACCTACACCAACAGAGGCCTGTTGCCCGATGCTCACCAGCCCGCCGTAGCCTGCCAGCAGGTTCCAGAATTGCGCCAGCACCAGCATTGTCAGAATAAAGAACATATCCTGGATCAGGCCTCGCCCCGCAAAAAACGGCAGGGCAATCAGGATGATAAGACCGACAGCACCGACGATGGCGGCAATGCGCGAAGCAGGCGTTTGGGTTATTACGGAATAGGTCATCAATCGTTCGCTCTCGGAAACAGGCCACGGGGGCGGACAAGAAGCACAATCAGGAAGGCAATGTGGCCCGCCAAAATCTGCCATTCAGGATTGATCGCAGCACCGACAGTTTGGGCGACGCCGATAATGATCCCACCAAGCAATGTGCCCCAAAGGGATCCTAGCCCGCCGATGATCACGGCCTCAAAGGCATAGATCAGACGCGCGGGGCCGATGTTGGGATCAAAGTTGGACCGCATCCCAAGGTAAAGGGCTGCAATCGTGACAATCACGAGGGCAATGCCTGTTGCTGTGGCGAAAATGTTGGCCGGTTTGATGCCCATCAGGCTTGCGGTCGTTGCGTCATCAGACGTTGCCCGAAACGCGCGGCCCAATTCGGTGCGATAGAACAACTGGTTCAGGCCAACGATCACCAGCACCGCGGAGGCGAAGGTGAGCAGTGGCATGACCCCGAGAGCAATTGGCCCGACCTCGATAGAGGCCGTGGTCAATGCGTTGGTGGGCAAACGCTGACTGTCTGCCGAGAACCCTTCGAGCAGTGCGTTTTGCAATGCAATCGACAGCCCGAACGTCACCAAAAGCGGCGGCAGGATATCGTCGCCAAGGGTCCGATTCAGTAGGAATTTTTGCAGCCCCCAGCCGGCCACGAACATCACTGGCATCGCAATCAGCACCGCGATGAACGGCGACAGACCAAGGAGCGTGACCAATACCAAAATCAGATAGGCGGCCATCACGATCAGATCACCATGCGCAAGGTTCACCAGCCGCATAATGCCAAAAACAAGGCTTAGGCCTGATGCGAACAGCGCATAAAGACCGCCAAGCAGAATGCCCTGAATAATTGTATCGATCCAGATCAATGGCTTGCTCCAAAATAGGCGTTGTGAATGTCGTCGCGTGATAATTCATCCGGTGTGCCCGACAGGGTCACGCGCCCCTCCATCATGCAATACACGCGGTCTGCGACGGCCATGGCCTGCGCGATGTCCTGCTCGACCACAATCATAGAGGCACCGGCCGCTTTGATTTGTGGAATGGCTTTGTAGATGTCTTTGATAACAACGGGCGCCAGACCAAGACTGATTTCATCGCACAGCAAAACGCGCGGATTGCTCATCAGGGCGCGCCCGATGGCGACCATTTGTTGCTGCCCGCCGGACAGGGCCGTGCCCGGATTGTGGCGTCGTTCGCCAAGGATCGGGAATAGCTCGTAGATGGTGTCGAGCGTCCAATGCCCCGCGATCTTGCGCCCGTAGGTGCCGATCAGCAGGTTTTCTTCAACGCTGAGCGAGGGGAACAATTTGCGCCCCTCGGGCACCATCGCGACACCCTGCGCCATGATTTCATCTGCGGGGCGCGCGCCGATCTGTGTGCCATCAAAGGTCACTGCTGACGCAGCGTTGCGCAGAACCCCCGCAATAGAGCGCATCAGGGTCGTCTTGCCCGCGCCATTCGCCCCGATGATCGCAACGGTCTCGGCCTCGTTCAGTTCAATATCCACGCCGAACAGGGCTTGAAAATCACCGTAGTGCGCAACGAGGTCTTGGGTTTGCAGTAAGGTCATCAGACTTCGATCCCCAGATAGATTTCCTGAACTTCGCGGCTTGCCATGATCTCTTCGGGGTCGCCAAGGCCGATGACCTTGCCAAAATCCAGCACCAAAAGCCGTTCAACCACTGACGTCAGCGCGTGCAGCACATGTTCGATCCAGATGATCGTGACGCCCTGTGCATGGATGTCTTTGATTGTCTGGATCAGGGCCTGACATTCGCCTTCGGTCAGGCCGCCCGCGATTTCATCAAGCAACAGCAGCTTGGGTTGGGTGGCCATCGCACGGGCCAGTTCCAGCCGTTTGCGTTCCAATAAGGACAGCTTACCAGCTGGTGTGTTCGCGCGGCGCAGCAGTTCTGTGCGCTCCAACACATCGGCGCAATCGTCGCGCACCGCCCGTTCAGACAGGTTGCGCCCATGGGTCGCGGCCACCAGTAGATTTTCGTAGACTGTCAGCTTCTCGAAGGGCTGCGGGATCTGAAAGGACCGCCCGATGCCGGTCAGGCACCTCTCCATCGCCGTTACTTTGGTCACATCACGCCCGTCAAAATGAATGCGGCCCGCGTCGGCCTTCAGATTGCCTGTGATCAGATTGAACAGGGTCGATTTGCCAGCGCCGTTGGGCCCGATAATGCCAAGCGCCTGTCCTTGCGGAACATCGAAACTGGCGTCATCTGTCACGGTCAATGCACCGAAACTTTTGGACACGGATTGCAGCGATAGGATGGACATAAGGGTTTCCTTGATCTGCCAAAGCAGACCTCAAAAGGGGGTGGGTGCCCTGCGGAAGACCGCAGGGCATGGCAAAATTTAGGAAATTTCTTCCATAGTCCCGCCAGTAGGGATATTCGGGTGATCTGAATTGTCGACAATCACAAGGTCGTAGCCACCACTATCTTTCAGACGCCATTGGCCACCGACCAAAGGCGTTTTGGCCACGTTTGTTGTTGCAAACGGCGGCAGGCCTGCGCCGTCAAAGGCGATCCGCCCGACCATCGACTCCAATTGCGTTGCGGCAATTGCAGAAGTGACCTCATCCGGATCACGGCTGTCTTCGACACGGCCCATGACGTCAGCAGCCATTTCGAACAAGGCATGGGCAAAGCCGATTGGCTGGGTCCATTGTTTGCCAGTCGCAGCGGTATAGCCCGCGGCCAGATCACCCGCCGATTGCCCCGTGATGGAGGATGCGAACGGGTGGCTTGGTGACCACCAAACCTCAGAACTGAGGTTATGGCCCTGATCACCCAGCGCCTCGACGGCTTGCGGGAACAGGATCGCCTTGCCGATGCTCGCGGCCTTGGGGTTGAAGCCCTGCTGTTTGGCTTGGGTCCAGAATGTCGTAAAGTCTGGCGGGATCGGAACACCGGTCACGATTTCACAGTTCGCGGCCTTGAACGCATTGATCTGCGCGCTGAAATCATCCGTCAGATTTTGATAGCGCCCCGTGTCGGTCAGGGCATAGCCCTGCGCATCCAGCACCGGTGGGAAGCCGACGTTGGGATCACCCCATGCGTTGCCGTCCCCGTCGTTGGGAAAAATCGCCCCGACAGATTTATTGGTGTCCAACTGGTTCCACATTGCGGTGAAGGTCGAAATAACGTCTTCAAGCCCCCAAAAGAAATGAAAGCTGAAATCAAACGGACGCCAACTGCCCGGATCGCCAGGATTGCCCTGCTGGCCAATGAAATAGGGCTGCCATGGGGCGACTGTGGAAATGACAGGGATTTCTTCTGCTTCACAGGTCGTCGCAACCGGATTGGTCGTTTCCGGCGTAGAGGCCACCAACATCATGTCGATCTCGTCATCGATAATCAGTTCTTTGGCGACTTCTGCGGCGCGGTTCGGGTTGGATTGGCTGTCTTTGACGATGACTTCAAAGTTTGCGCCTGCTTCGGACTGGAGGAACCCATCTATGATGAACTGATCGGCATCAGAAAACGCGGCAAGCGGCCCGGACTGCGGGCTAACATAACCGAGGCGGATTTTTGCACCCTGTGCGAGTGCCGGTGCGGCCAACCCGCCTGCGGCCAGCGTTAATCCTGTCGCTGCGGATGTTTTCAGTAATTTACGGCGTGTCAGCATGATGTCCTCCCAGACGAAGTGTTCTTTAGTGAATTGGTGCATCCCCTGCCCATGCCGACTGCAGGAGCGCGCGAATATCATCGCGCGTCACGGGCTGCGGGTTGGGATAGGGTTTGGTCGTGGCCAACTCGGCCGCACGATCAAGGTCTTCGATCCGAAGGCCAAGATCACGTAGGGCTGTTGGGGCGTTCAAAGATTTCGCGAAATCGTGCAGCGCGGTGCCAGCATTATCGCCCCCAAGAAGATCGCAAATCTGTTGCAATTGTTCACGGGCGGCCCGCGCATTGTAGGCGATGGCATGGGGCAGCAGAATGGCGTGGGTTTCAGCGTGTGGCAGATCGAACGATCCACCAAGCGTGTGGCAAAGTTTGTGATGCAGCGCCATGCCCACCTGACCAAGGACGGTCCCACAGGCCCAAGCCCCGCGCTGTGTTTCTTCGCGGGCCGCAAGGTCCAATGGGTCTGCCATGACCTTGGGCAGGCCATCAACAAATGCCTTCAATCCTTTGATCGCCATTGCAGTTGTTTGCGGCGTTCTGTCGGTCGCATAAAGCGCCTCGGCTGCGTGGGCCATTGCATTGAGCGACGAGGTAACTGTCATCGACAACGGCAAGGTTTTGACAAGCTCTGGATCATAAAGGATCACCTCGGGCAGAACCCGAGGATCGCTTAGCGTCGTCTTTATCCCGTCTTCGGTCTGGCCCAAGATCGGCGTCGCTTCGCTGCCGGCGTAGGTGGTGGGAATTGTGATTTGCGGCAGGTCTGTGTGGTAGGCGATGGCTTTGCCCAAGCCTGTGGTTGACCCGCCACCAATTGCGATGACGCAATCTGCGCCCACGTCTTTGACATGATCAAGGGCGGCTTGCGTGACATCGACCGGCGTGTGCATCGCGGCTTTGCAGAACACACCAACAGCCAATCCACCCAGCGTTTCGGCGATCTCTAAGGCGGCATCACATTGCTGCGGTGTGGCCAAAACGAGGGCTTTGGAGGCGCCAAGCCGGGCGACTTCTGCGCCGATGGAGGAACGAAGACCGGTCCCAAAAACGACCCGAACGTTTGGCGATGAGTGCTGTGCAAGCTGTGGCACGGTTTGGCGTCCTTGTTTGAGGTTAACACCACGTTAAAGAACAAAAATGATCAGTTGATCGAATATGAGTCATTTAATATAACGCGAAGGTATGAAGATTGACCCAAATCACCTCCATATGCTCTCGGCCATCATAGATGGAGGCGGATTGAGCGAGGGTGCGCAACGGTTGAACAAGTCTCAACCAAGTGTTTCAAGGACCATTTCGTTGCTCGAAGCGCGATTGGGGTCGCGTCTTTTTGAAAAGGGCAAGCGCCCACTGCGACCCACGGAATTGTGCCAGTCACTAGCGGAACAGGGCCGCGTGATCGGATCCGCGTCAAAGGCAGCCGAACGGGCTGCGGAGCTTCATTCTCGGGGCAAGGCAGGAACCGCCCGCATTGCAGGCACGCCAATTTTTTCCGACGGCGTCATCTCTAGCATGATTGCGAGCTTTCAGACCACTTATCCAGAAGTCTCCATTCATCAATCCTATGGCTATTTTGACGAACTCGCCGATCAATTAAGCGCAGGAAGTATCGATTTGGGGATCTGTCCGGTTCATCCGGATGCTATTCCGCCGGGGCTTTCGTTCAAACCCATCTTGCGCGGACGCAACGTGATAGCCTGTGCTCCGACGCATCCGCTTGCCCGCAAGTCCTCTTTTAAATTGTCCGATATTGCAGAATTCCCGTGGATCGCGCCACCCGCAGGCAGCCCTCTTTATGCGGACCTCAAAGCGGCGCTTGATAGTATCGGAATCACCGATTTCAGGGTTAGTTTTACCGGCGGCTCTCTGACGTCGATATTCAGCATCCTTGCTGGGTCAGACTCGCTTACGGTACTTCCCTATTCAGTGGTGTTCATGCAGCAACGCGCGAAGACAATTGTCGCCTTGCCGGTCAAACTCAATCATCCGGAACGGCAGCTTGGATTTTTGTGGCGCGAAGACCGGCCGACCCTTCCGGCCGTGAAACGCTTTCGCGGGTTCCTCGAAAAAGAATTCTCAGGCTTGGCACACCGAATTGATGAGAAAGGGCGTGAATTGGTCTGGCGCGGATAAGTTCGATGGAAACTATGCCCCGCTCTATGTCAGCCTTTTGGCCGTGTCCGATCCAGCTCAGCGGAAATCGGGATGAATTCGGCGTCATCACCGGGGGGCAAACGGAACGGGCCATTTTCCCAATCGCCAGCTTTCCAATCTTCTTTGGCTTGCTCAATACGATCCTTTGAGGACGATACAAAGTTCCACCAAATATAACGTTTTTCATTCATCGTGGCACCGCCAAGCGCCATCAGGCGCGCACCTTGTGGTCCAGCTTTGAGCGAGATTCGATCGCCGGGGCGAAAGACCATCATGCGCCCAGCTTCAAAAACGTCACCCGCGACTTCGACACTGCCTGTCGTGACGTAGACACCGCGATCTTCATGGTTGTCCGGCATCGGGAATGCTTTGCCTGCTTCCAGCACAACATCCAGATAAAAGGCTTCTGAATGCATGGTGACGGGGCTGACCTCGCCAAAGGCATTGCCCAAAATCAGTCGCGCGGTTGTGCCGGTGTCTTGAATAACAGGTAGTGCCGCCTCTTTGTGATGCTCGAAATCGGGCTCCATCTCTTCGCCGTCTTCGGGCAGTGCGATCCAGGTCTGGATGCCAAAAAGTTTGTTGCGTCCGGCGCGTGTTTCATCGCTGGTGCGCTCGGAGTGGGTCACGCCTTTACCTGCCGTCATCCAGTTGACCTCGCCGGGGTAAATCATCTGGTGGGTGCCGATGCTGTCGCGGTGCTCGAACTCTCCGTCATATAGATATGTGACCGTTCCAAGCCCGATATGGGGGTGCGGGCGCACGTCGATGCCACCGTCGTCAATAAATTCGGCTGGGCCCATCTGATCAAAGAAAATGAACGGGCCAACCATCTGCCGATCCGGCGACGGCAGGGCCCGACGCACATCAAAACCACCAATGTCGCGGGCGCGCGGGATAATCAGCGTTTCAATGCTGTTGCCGTCGGATGCGGGGCATTCGGGATTCTGCGTCGGATTCCAGCTCATGGCGGTTTTCCTTTATTGGGGGCAATACTGGCGGCAAAGACTGCCGCCAGTCATAGGGGATTTATGGCGCAAGATCGAAAAACAAGAATTCAGCGTCTTGTCCTTGATCAAACATCAAAGTGCCTGATCCTTCAATCGCCAAGCCATCGCCTTTGTTCAGCACCTCATTGTTCACGCGAACGGACCCATCGGCAACCTGAACCCAGCCTTTGCGACCCGCATGTAGATCATGCGTCATGGTCTGATCGCCGTTCAGAGTAGCCGCATAAACACTGGCGTCAGCCTGCGTGGTCATTGACCCGTCGCGCCCGTCTTTGGACAAGAATAGCTCTAGCTTGCCGTCTTTGTCAGCTGGCGTCAGGTCAATGGCGTCATATGCTGGCGGTGTGTTTTCGACCTCTGGTACCAACCAGACTTGCAGGAACCGCATTTCTTCGGTCTGGGACGGGTTGAATTCAGAATGGGTGACGCCGGATCCGGCGCTCATGTATTGTACGCCGCCTTCAGACACGACTGATCCGTTGCCCATGCTGTCTTTATGCTCAAGCGCGCCGCCCAGAACATACGAGAAAATTTCGGCGTTCTTGTGTGGGTGTGCACCGAAGCCTTTGCCGCCATCCACAAGATCATCGTTGATCACGATCAGGTTGCCAAAGCCAAGATGCTTGGGATCGTAATACTGACCAAAGCTAAAGCTGTGGGCTGATTTCAACCAACCAAAGTCGGCCTTGCCGCGTTCGATTGCAGGACGCTTCGTAAAGCGCAGTGTGTCTTGGATCTGAGATTGTATGTTCATTATGCTGCTCCTTTAAAGTTAAGCTGTTTGATGTCGTCATTCGCCGCTGCGATCTTTGCTTGGGCATTATTGCCCAAGGCGTCTGCTGCGATGATGGTCACATCGGTGATCCCGATGAAGCCCATGATGTGTTTGAGGTAGCCTGACGCATAATCGATGTCGCTGCCGACAGGCGTGCCACCCGATGCAATCACAATAATCGCGCGCTTGCCGGACAATAACCCGACAGGGCCGTCCGGTGTGTATTTGAACGTCACACCAACTCGGGCGATCTGGTCTATCCACGCTTTCAAGGCCGCAGGAACCGAGAAGTTGTAAACAGGTGATCCGATGACAATCGTATCTGCCCGATTGATTTCTGCGATCAGGCTGTCGGACAGCGCCAATGCCTCGCGCTGCGTCTCCGTGCGATCATCGGCGGGAGTAAAATTCGCGTCCAGCCATGTGACGTCAAGCAATGGCAAGCCTGTCGCAAGGTCGCGCGTGATCGTCTGATCCGCCCCGATTTCAGCCAGAACTTTGTCAGACAACTGCCGCGTGACCGAACCGTCATCGCGTGCGCTTGCTTGAATATTCAAAACTGTATGTGTCATCTGCGGTCTCTCTTTCTATCAATCTGCCATGTTCAGCGATTGCTGTGCTGGCCTGTTGAAAGTGATATAACTGTTGCAAAACTCTGAACTAGAGGGGCAAATCGCAAAACATATTTGCGGTTAGGAGAACAATGTCCCGCCTTGATGAAATCGAAACATTCGTTGTTATTGCCCGCACCGGTTCGATCAGCCGTGCGGCAGAGCAGCTTGGCATTGCGAAATCCGCGGCCAGTCGACGGCTGTCCGATCTGGAGGCACGGCTTGGTGCGCAACTAATCTTGCGTACAACGCGGCAATTCAGCCTGACTGAGGAAGGGCAATCCTTCCTCGCGAACGCTGAAACGGCTTTGGAAGCTCTCGATAACGCAGAACGCGGTGTCCGAGACGAAGTTGCTGAACTGTCCGGACCACTTCATGTCGCGGCCCCGGTATCTTACGGGTTGTCAAAAATGCAGCCTGTGTTCACACAATTCCTGATCGATAACCCCGACGTGACACTGCGCGTCGACTTTTCGGATCGCACAGTTGATCTTGTGCAAGATGGGTTTGATGTTGCGATACGCATCGGGGATCTACCGGATTCGTCATTGGTCGCGCGAAAATTAACCACCGTGCGCCACTGCGTTGTCGCAGGCCCAGCTTTCTGGGACGCGCACGGTAAACCGGATGCGCCCGAAGACCTTCAACACCTTCCATTCCTACGTTACGAAAACCAAACAAACCGTCAAACGCTTTCATTCAAAAGACCGGATGGCACCAAAGGCGCAATCAGCCCACGACAACGTGTGCGCGCCAGCAACGGGGATTTCCTGGCGCAGATGGCGGTCGCAGAACTGGGCTTTATGGTGGAGCCAGAGTTTGTCGCTGAACCGTATTTTCGGTCCGGTAAACTCGTCGAAGTTTTGCAAGATCACGAATGGTTCGGTCTAAATCTCTACGCTGTTTTTCCGCCCGGCAGACGCCCAACACGTCGAGCTGAGGCATTTGTGGACTGCCTGCAACAGGCACTTCGGTAGAGCCGCAACCTATAACACTTGACCGATTTGAAATTGATCACTTGGCGGTATTAATGCTTTTTGAACTCCCAAATTGGGGCGTGTTAGGGGTGTCCATCAAGACCAGAAGGTTCTCGCGACGCGGGGCAAAACGGCCAATCGGAGAAGCCTGACTGATCACCTTCTATGAAGGTTATGCGTCTGTAAAATCGGATCTAGTCCGTTCTTGAGACCCTGCATCACATCTGCGCTTAGAGCTTTTCTGCTGAAATACGGAGCGCTACCAAAAAAGGCTGACGCAAACAGTACACTGGGTGCTTCCATTGTTTGCCCGGGGTCCAGTGTTTTCGCATTTGATAGAGAACTTATCATGTCAAAGACATGTTACAGACTCGGCATCCGCCAAGCTCCCTTTTGTCCGCAGTCCGTGAATTTGGCCTCTAACCCTTGCTGCACTCGTTACGAATGGCTGGTTGTTCCACTGTGCGGCAGCAACGAACTTCACGGGGACGCAATATTTTCTACGCTGCGAGCGCACGCAGCAGGAAAACCGAATTCACACAATGGGCTCGCAGTTAGGTTTCGCCGCTCAGAGCGCGAACGACAGCCGCTGATCAGCCAACGAGTGCTCATCGCAGGACCAGGAGCGATTCCAGTGGCTTAGCCAAACGATCAGATGGCCGGTGTTGGTCGGCCTGCCGCACCGGCATTGCCGCGTCAGCATTGGGCGGCTCTGAGCCCTTCTTTCCTTGTTCCTGTGATGCGGCGAATGTCGGTTTCTGTGAAACCAAAGCCTTCCGCGATCTGCATCATGAATGTAGGATACAAAAGGATGATCTAAGAAAAAGGCAATCGGTATGGTCTTCAATGAGCAGAAGTTACGTAGTGCTCTCAAACATTCTTGGTCCAAGAGAACAGCTGTTCAATGGACTAAGCAAAACGTAACCGCCCCATTGGCACCGCCTGCCTGAGCTTGGGGCTTTGATCTAAGACACGTGTTTAATGACGTCACAAATGACGTCTCTTAAACGGGGTGTGTGATGCGTGGCGAAATACTTGGGGCTGAGCGGCGGCGCTTCTGGCATGACGACGACAAGCTGGCGATTGTCATGTCGGTTGGTGTCGACGGGGCTAGCGTGACCCAGGTGGCTCAGCGCCATGAGATTAGGCGGCAACAGATTTATGCGTGGCGGCATGATCTGAAGAAGAAAGGGCTTTGGTCGCCTGACGGTGGCGCTCTTTTCTATCCGATGGATATCCCGGTTCAGGTTGCGGTTCCTGCGTCGCCGCTGCCTGTCCCTAAAGTGCCTCCGCCGAGAGCAGTTGAATTGCGCTTTCGAGGTGGGCGCAGTTTGCACTTTGACAGTACGCTGGATCCGGTCGCACTGGCGGCGTTGATCCGCGCGGTGGAGACGGCATGATCGGTCCCGGCACTGGCGTTCGCGTGTATCTTGCCTGTGGCGTGACCGATATGCGCAAAGGGATCGCGGGATTGACGGCGCTGACCCAGGATGTGCTGCATCAGAAACCGACCAGTGGTGCAGTGTTCGCGTTCCGGGGACGACGTGGTGACCGGATCAAGCTGCTGTATTGGGATGGTCAGGGTTTTTGCCTTTATTACAAAGTGCTTGAGCGCGGACGTTTTCCTTGGCCGAGCGCCCAGGGCGGCGCGGTGCGGATGACACCTGCGCAGCTCGCGATGCTCTGGGAAGGGATCGACTGGCGCCGCCCTGATTGGGGCGCGCCGCCTGCGCGTGTGGGGTGAATTTTGATCTGTATTTGCGTTATTTATATGGTGGTTGCGCCTGATTTTTGGTAATCAGGTGCATGTCAAACTCAGCCGAAAATCTGCCTAATGACCCCGCCGAATTGAGGGCGATGATTGCAGCATTGCAGACAGAAAATGCCCAGATCGCAGCGGAGAACGCCAAAATCTCGGCGACGCTGCGGGTCCATGATCAGCTGGTTCAGGCCCTGCGTCTGCGGATTGCCAAGTTGCAGAAACTGGCTTTTGGCAAATCCTCGGAAAAGGTTGAACGCGAGATCGAGCAGTTGGAGCTGGCGCTCGAAGACTTGCTGGTTGCCGTGGCCGAAGACGATGACGCGCCCATCGACGAGGGGCATGATGAACCATCCACAGACTCTGCCGATGCGCCCGCTTTGCGCCGCCGCCCGCGTGTGTCTGATGCGACCCTGCGCGAACGCCGTGAGCTTGATCCCGGTAGCTGCTGCCCGGACTGTGGTGGCGATCTGCGCGTGGTGAGTGAGGATGTCAGCGAACTGCTCGATATGATCGCGGCTCAGATGAAGGTGGTGCAGATCGCCCGCATAAAGAAATCCTGTCGTCGTTGTGAGAAGATGGTGCAGGAACCCGCGCCGAGCCGTCCGATCCCTGGCAGCATGGCGGGTCCAAACCTGTTGGCGCATGTGCTTGTCTCGAAGTTCGATGATCATCTGCCCTTGTATCGCCAGCATGAGATCTTTGCGCGGATGGGCGCTGACATTCCCGAAAGCACGCTGGTCGGCTGGTGCGGCCGCGCCATGAAGACCCTGTCGCCGCTGATCGAGAGGATCGAGGCCGACATCATGAGCAGCGACCTGCTGCACGCTGACGATACGCCAATCCGGGTGTTGGACCGCTCAAAACGCGACAAGGGTCTTGGCAAAGGGGTCAAGCAAGGCCGGATCTGGGCCTATGTGCGGAACCAAAGGCCTTGGGCGGGGGCGGCACCACCCGGGGCTGTCTATCGGTTTGCGCCAAACTGGAAGGAGGAGCACGTTCTCAGCCATCTGGCTGACGCGCGCGGCATCCTTCAGGCGGACGGTTACAAAGGCTATGCTAAGCTTTACCTGCCTGAAGCGGGTGGCGTCCCGCGTTTGCGCGAAGCGGCTTGTTGGGCTCACCTGCGACGCGACTTCCACGATTTTTGGGCCTCAACCAAGTCCGATATCGCCCGCGAGGCGCTCGACCGGATCGGCAAACTCTACGACATCGAGCGCGACATCAACGGTCAACCCGCTGACGCCCGTCATACCGCGCGGCAAAAGCTGAGCCAGCCAAAGGTCACGGCTTTCTTTGCTTGGTCCGAACAACAACTCCTTCGCATTCCGGGCAAAAGTGATCTGGCAAAGGCCTTCAGGTATGGCTTGAGCCGCAAAGAGGCATTCAGCCTATTCCTGTCGGATGGCCGCGTCGCCATCGACAACAATCCAGCCGAGCGCGCGCTGCGCCCAATTGGAATAGGACGCAAAAACTGGCTTTTTGCAGGGGCCGACACCGGCGCAGAAACCCTCGCGCGCGCCATGACACTCATCAAGACAGCCAAGCTCAACGATCTCGACCCGCAAGCCTATCTTGCTGACATTCTCGACCGCATCCACGATCATAAAATCAACCGTCTGGATGAGTTACTGCCGTGGAACTGGGCACCGCTGAACGCTAATCATTCAGAGGCTGCTTGATGGCTGCGGTGACCCATGTGCGCACTATCGGCTACGTCGCCAAAATGCTGGGAGAGGATGTCGAACTTCTTGAAGCGATCATATCTAACGACGATAATCTGACATATGGCAACATCGTCAGCGTCTATGCTGGTGCCGACGAAACCGTCACCGCGCTGACCGACGACGGCATCGACGAGCTGAAGGACATGATCCGCGACGCCCGTATGACCACCGAACTCTGGCATCAGTTCCTTGAAGAACTCGTAGATGACGCTGAACTTGTCGCTCGCATCACGGCCAAATCACCGCGGTAACAATGGAGCGGTTACGGTGTTTCATGTGGAGGCGACACTGCCTGTAGTACCGAATGCCAAGTTTTTCTGAGAAATTTTGGTGCCGCAATGATTATCTAACAGTAGGACCGTGTCCCCTTTGTGGCGGGGGTAGGTCGGAGGTTTCGAATAACTCTC